>NZ_JBQKGN010000028.1:0-17876 GCF_052118785.1 Collinsella sp. LCP21S3_A9
AAGCGGCCCAGGCGCACCAGCGCTAGGAAGGTGTCTCGCAGCCTACAGGACCTGAAAACCATTCTCTCTGGTGGCGCGATACCACCAGATGCATATCGGCGCGACGCTGGAGGTGTTGAGCATGTCTGACGAGCCCCATATCCCGGCCCCGTGTCCAGCCTCGTTGGCGGATGGTGGGCGTGCTTTGTGGCGTGGCGTGGCGGACGTGTTCGAGCTGACGCCGGAGCAGTTGGTGCAACTGGAGGAGGCGTGCCGGGCAAAGGATCGGCTCGATTCTCTGGATGCGGCGATCCGTGGCAAGCATGACGTGCTGCTGTCGATTGAGACGGACGGTAACGGAGTGTCCAGCTTGGTCGTGAACTCGGCGCTGCGTGAGGCGAACGCGACGGCCACGGTCCTCAAGCAGCTGCTGGCGGCGCTGCGGTTGCCGGACGTGGAGGGTCGACGGCCCCAGTATCGGGGTCCGAGGGGTGCCTATCAGAAGTCTGTGGAGTCGGTCGCATCCGCAGGCAAGGTGTCGAGCCTTGACCGGGCGCGGAAGCGGCGCGCAGGCTGATGTTCCGCCCCCTGTTCGAGGGGCAGAAGTGCTCTCTCGGCTATGCCGTCATCGACTGGCTCGAGGCGTATGCCTGCCATGGCCCTGGGCCGGTGGAGGGGCAGCCGTTGACGTTCGATGACGAGATGTTTGACTTCATCGTGGACGCCTACGAGCTCGAACCGGCGTCGGGGCGTCGGTTGATCTCTCGTGGCGTGCTGTCAATGCCGAAGGGTCGGGCGAAGTCGGAGGTCGCGGGCCTGATTGGCGTGGCGGAGGCTCTGGCCCCGGTGCGTTTTGACGGCTGGGATGCGAGCGGGCAGCCGGTGGGACGCCCGATCCGCTCCCCGTTCGTCCGCTGCCTCGCGACCGAGGAGAAGCAGTCGGGCAACACGTTCCAAAACATTGCTTTCGTGATGGGTGACTGGGGACACGACAACCACCCAGACATCTACGACGGCGTGAAGGGCATCCGCGACTACCGCTCAGCGACTAACATCTATCTGCCGAACGGTGGGGAGTGCCGCTCGAGTTCGTCTGGTGCCGCGTCGAAGGACGGCGGCAAGGAAACGTTCCTCGTGCCGGATGAGGTGCACCTGTACGTGCTCCCGGAGCTGCGGAACATGTACGCCACGACGATGCGTAACTTACCGAAGAGGTCGCGTGACGAACCGTGGGCGCTGCTGACAACGACCGCATTCCGTTACGGCGAGGAGAGCGTCTGGGAGACGATCTACAAGCGTTGGAAGGCCGAGCAACTAGGCCCCGGATGGCTGGTGCACCATCGCGAGGCGAAGGGACCGATCCGCATCTATGAGGACCGCGAGCACACGCTGGCGCAGCTGCGTTACGTGTACGGCGCGGCGATGGACCCCGTGTCGGGGTGGATGACCCCTGAACTTGCCTATCGGACGATGCTGGACCCAACCGAGTGCCGTGACGAGGCTGAGGGTGCCCGCTACTACCTGAACCGCGCCATGGCGTCCTCGGATGCGTGGATCGCGCTCAGGGCTGTGGAGGACGCCCAGATGGACGGCCCCGAACCTGCCGATGGCACAGCGATCACGCTCGGGTTCGACGGGTCGCTGAACTCCGACTCGACCATCCTCCGCGGCTGCCGGATGTCAGACGGCTACCGGTGGACGATCGGACTGTGGGAGAAACCCGAGGGTGTCGACGGCATCGGATGGCAGGTGCCGCGCACTGAGGTGCTGGAGCGTATCCGTGAGGCGCACAAGCGCTATCGCGTGATCCGAGGCCACTACGACCCACACGAGTGGCGCAGCGACATCTCAGACCTGGCGCACGAGTTCGGCGAGGACGTGGTGGTCGAATTCCCCACGACGTCGGACACCCTGATGGGGCCGGCGCTGGACACGCTCCACACCGACATCGTGAACGGCACCACGAAACAGAGCAGCGACCCGGACGCGCTGCGGCACTACGGCAACGCGTTCGTGAAGCGGCGCGGCCAGTACCGGCTGATCCGCAAGGAATACCCGAACAGCCCCCGCAAGATCGACGTCGTAGTGGCAGACGCCCTCGCGTACGCGGCGAGACGGGCTGTGCTGGCCACCGACTGGACCGATGACGACTCACAGAACAGCGCCGTGTGGTGCTTCGCCTAGACGATGAATGGAGGTGGGCATGGGTGACATTGATGTCCTGAACCGCCTCCACCGCAAGACCCCGAAGATCAAGCGCGACTACAAGCACCTCGACATGTACTACGAGGGCCTGCAGAAGATCGACGTGATCGGTCTCGCCGTGCCGCCCGAACTGAGGATGTTCGAGGTCGCGATCAACGTGCCACGCATGGCTGTGGATGAGCCGGAGCGCCGCCAGCAGTTGCGCGCCTTCCAGCGGTCGGGTTCCGACAAGATCGACCGCGGCTTGCAGGAGGCGTGGGAGTACAACAACTTGCCCTCCCAGTCATCGCTGCCGCACAAGGACTGCCGAACTTTCGGGCGCGGCTTCGCGGTCGTGTCCACAAACCCTGAAGAACCCGATCAGCCGCTCATCACCGTGGAGTCGCCTGAGGCGTTCTCGGTCGAGATCGATCCCCGTCGGCGCATGACTGCCGCGCTGCGCACCTACACCGGCGACGATGACCGGCAGCGCGCCACCCTGTACCTGCCCAACAAGAGCCGCTATCTGATCCGCGACGGCCACGACTGGGCCGACGAGTTCGACCCTGACGAGCACGGGCTTGGCCGAGTGCCGGTCGTGATGTTCCTGAACCGGCCCCGCACGGGCCGCTGGACTGGCGTGTCAGAGATGGCGGACGTGATCCCGATGACGGACGCGATCGCCCGCATCATCACGAACACGCAGATCGGCGCTGAGGCGTTGGCGTGGCCCCACCGGTGGGCCGCTGGCGTCAAGAAGGAAGACTTCATCAACCCCAAGACGGGTAAACCCATGGCGACGTGGGAGGCATACATGACCATCCTCAAGGTCACGTCGAACAAGGACGCCAAGTTCGGGTCGTGGGACGCGGCGCAACTGTCGAACTTTACCGACGCCGTGAACGCGATGCTGCGCTGGTGTGGCGGGATGTTGGGGCTCCCGACCCGCTACCTCGGTCAAGACACCGTCAATCCTGCGTCGGAGGGCGCGATCCGCGCCGATGAGGCCCGTCTAATCCGCAACGTCGAGCGCATGAACGTGTACGACGGCGACTCGTGGGCGTGGGTGATGGGACTGCGGGAACGCCTCCGCACCGGCGAATGGCTCCCCGGCAACGAGATCAGGGCGCTGTGGCACGATCCCGCGACCCCCACCTACTCACAGCGAGCCGACGCCCTCACGAAGATGGCTGGCGGCGTGCCGATCCTCTCTCGCGAGGGCGTGTGGGACGAACTGGGATGGGACGAGGGGCGCAAGCAACGGGAGCGGGCCTACTTCCGCGAGCAGGATGCCGACCCGCTGGTGCAGGCGCTGATGGCGGCTCCGGGCGATGTCACCACAGTCGCCTGAGAAGGCGATGCTGGCCCGTTCGCGGGCCGCTGCCACGATGGTGGGCCGCGAGTGGCGCACGATCCGCGCGAGCGGCGACTGGGCTGCTCAATGGCAGTTGAAGCTGACGCCTCTGTCTCGATTGGTGGTGGCCGCGCAGATCGGTGCCGCTGCTGCTGGCGCTGCCAGCGTGGACGACGACCTGTACCGCTCCGGATACCCAGAGAAGGCGTTGGCGGAGGTCGACCCGGCTGGTTTCGGCGGATGGGCGGAGCACCCAACGTCAGGGGCAGTTCTCACAATCCCCGCCCTCCTGTATCCGGCTGTCATCACAGCCAGGGCGACGCCGGGCACTGCCACTCAGAAGCTGGCCGCTGGCGGCAGGGTGGCGCAGACGATGGCCCACTGGGCTGTGTCGGAAGCCGGCCGTAACGCCGCCATGGTCGGGGCGACTGGGAGGGCTCGCACGTCGCTGATGTTCGTGGACCCCGCCCCGATGTGCCAGCGGTGCGCGGTGCTCGTCGGGAAGCTGTTCAAGCCTGGCACGAGGTCGTTCACGCGGCACCCCGGCTGCGATGGACGCCTGGTGGCTGTCAGTGACCGGGATAAACCCTCAGTGCCTCCGCTGGACGTGTCCGACATCAAGGACCTCACCCGAGACCAGCTTCGGGCGATCGAGGACGGCGCTGACATCAACCAAGTCATCAACGCCAAGCCGGCTGTCCGCATCACCAAGGACGGCGAAAAGAAGTCGGTGCTGCGAGCCAACGGCGCCCGCACCATGTACGGCGCTCGCAGGATGGAGCGCTGGACCCCGAAAGCGATCTACGCCAAGGCGGGCGACGACCAGGACATGGCGATCCAGCTACTGCGGAAACACAAGTACATGCGCTGAGCGAGTCAGCGCACCCAACCCCAGAGAGGTGGCACGATGCCGCACCACACGCCCGACGATCTGCGACAGATCATCGACACTCACCGCGCCCTGTTCGGCGGCTTCACGATGCTGGCCGACAACAACAGCGCCCCAGAGGCCCCCAAGGAACCCTCCGACGGCAGCAAGGCCCCCGAGGCGCCCAAGGATGACGACAAGGCCGACAAGGCCGACGAGAAGCTCGGCGACAGCGGCCTCCGCGCCCTCCAGAGGGAACGCGACGGACGCAAGGCGCTCGAGCAGCAGATGTCGGAACTGAAACGCGGCCTGGCAGCGATCGCCGGCGCGGAGACCCCCGACCCAACCAAGGTGACGGTCGAGGACGTTGCGGCGCAGATGCAGCACATGCAGCACGAGCTGGCCGTCGAACGGGCGGCCCGCTCCCACGGCATCACCGCCGAGGACGACATCAAACTTCTGGTCGCGACGACCAGCGAAGACCAGCTAAATGCCCTCGCGGCACGGCTGGCACCCGCCGACCATACCGGCAGCGACGGCGCGAAGCCCCGCGGCCCCAAGCCGGACCCGTCCATCGGGCGAGGTGGGGGCGATTCCAACAAGGGCGGCACCGTTCAAGCGGGCCGCGACGCCTACCGGCAACTACATCAGAAGAAGGAGTGACCATGCCTCGCATGAAGGTTGAGTCGTTCTCGGGCGGGAATCGTTCCTGGCTCGCCTCGGCTCACGCAATTGTCAACAACCACACCGGCACGCTCGACGTGTCGACGTTCACCAAGGGCACCAGCCTGACCGATGGGCACTACCCCAAGGGGTTCTTCCCGTCCGGCCTGGAGCTCAACATCGCCAACCTCGGCGCGATCGAGCCGTGGACGGGTGCCTCGGGCGAGAAGCTCGGGTTTCTGTTCTCCGACGAGGCTACCGATGGGGTCTCTGATCTCGCGGTGCCCGTCGTGTGGCACGGCTCGATCAACGTCTCCAAGCTCCCCAAGGCGCACGTCGAGCCGCAAACCGGTTCCGACGCGTCGAAGTTCGACCTCGTGAAGGAGGGCTGATCCATGGCTGAACTGTGGACTGACCTGATCGACCCTGCCGAGCTCACCGGCTATGTCCGTGAGGGCTTGTCGGCCATCGAGCGCCGCAAGGGCTCGCTCGCCCAGTTCCTCCCGAACCGGGAGGTGGACGACATCTCCGCCCGCTTCCACAAGGGCCAGAACGGTCTCGTGGATGAGGCGAAGTGGCGCGCCTACGACGCTGAGCCCGAGATCGGCGACACCCCGCCCGAGGGTCGTGTCATCATCGAGTTGCCTGCTGTGTCTCGCAAGGAGCGCATCAGCGAGTACGCCCAGCTGCGGCACCGGAACGCCTCTGACGACTCGATCCGTAACGCAGGCTTCCGCGCTGCCGACCGGTGCGTGCTGGCTATCGCTGATGCGGTGGAGCGGATGCGTGGCATTGTGCTCGCCACAGGCAAGGCGACCATCACGCAGTCGAACTACAAGACCAGCGATGACTTCGGTCGAGACGCCGACCTGACCATCACCGCGAACAGCCTCTGGTCGACCGACACCACGGACGGACTGACCCAACTCGAGACGTGGATGGACCTGTACTCCACCCGCAACGGCACCGAACCCGGCGCGATCGTCATGCCGCGCCGCGTGTTCCGCGCCCTGTCCGGCCTTAAGGTCATGCAGGGCCAGACCGCTGCTGGGGCGTTCCGCCGCCCGATGGAGCAGGATGTTCGCGGCATCGTGTCCTCAGCCGGCCTGCCCGACATCATCATCTACGACCGGCGCACGAAGAGCGGGCGCGTCATCCCTGACGACACGCTGCTTTTCCTGCCGGAGCCGACCGCCATCGATGACTACAACGGGACCGAGCTCGGCGCCACGTTCTGGGGTCAGACCCTGACCGCGACCGATCCGAAGTTCTCGCTCGTCGATGCGGAGATGCCGGGTCTCGTCGCAGGGCTGTGGCGGCATCAGACGGTGCCGATGATCGCCGAGGTGGTCGGTGACGCGATCGCGCTGCCGGTCCTCGCGAACGCGAACCTGTCGATGGCCGTGAAGGTGCTGTGATGAGCACTCTCATCGCTACCACTGTGGTGCGCCACCCTGACTCTGGTCAGCCGGTGGCGCTCCGCAGTGGCGACGCGGTACCTGACTGGGCTGAGGGGATGATCGGCGACCATCTGCTGGCCGCCGACGACCCGGCCCCGTCGAAGCCGAAGCCTGCCACGCGGGGCCGGTCGAAGTGACCACCGTCGAGGACGTCCGCATCGCCGCCCGCAGGGCGAGCCTCGGTGGCGATGAGACAGTCCTCGTTCAGCGGTGGATCGCGGTGGTTGAACGCATGATCGCTGACCGCCTCGGCCCCCTCGAGGCGCTCGACAGTGACGCCCTCGCCCTGGTGGTGTCCGAGGTGGTCGCCGACCGCCTCACCTCGCCGGGGCGAGGCGTCACAGCAACTCAGGTCGCTGTCGATGACTCGTCCACGTCGGTGCGGTACGACACCGCCGACACGGGCTGGTTCCGCATCACCGCCGCGCACTGGGACCTGCTGGCCCCAGATCGCGGACGGGAGTCCGAGGCGTTCAGCATCAACCCCGCCTATCAGGCAGGCCGTCATGCTGCTTGGTGAGGTCACCCGCGACGCCCTCGACACCCTCCGCGCTCACGCCCAGTCGGAGATGGACTGCGACGTCACCATCTACACCCATCGCCGCTACGAGTTCGTGGACGGCTCCGAGGTGGAGATGTTCGGCCCCGAGGTCTACGCCGGCGTCGGTGCTGTCGATCCCGGCTCCATGGCCGGGCAGGTGACATCAACGGGTCAGCAGCCCGTCACGTCCCGCGCCTACCGCTGCTCGGTGCCGTGGTGGGTAGATGCGCTCAGGGAGGGTCACGTCATGGTCGTCAACCACTGCCCCCGCGACCCGTCTCTCGACGGCGCCCGGTTCACGGTGGAGACAGTCCGCCAGAACGGTCTCGGCGTCGTCAAGCGCCGCTTCACCGCATCGGTGATCGAGACGCCATGACCGAGAATGCAGAGTTGACGAAGCTCGCCGTCGACCTCGGGAAGGCGTCGTCGAAGGTCACCCAAGAGGTCATCAAGGCGACCGCCGCCGCAGGCAGGGAGGTGGCATCGGAGGCGAAGAGCCGCGCTCCGCGCCGATCCGGTGCGCTCGCCAACTCGATCGTCAGCCACGCCAAGGGTCTCGTCGCTGTCGTGGCCGCCGATGCGCGCCACGGCGTGTTCCAGGAGTTCGGTACCTCCCGGCACGGTCCGCAGCCGTTCCTCGGGCCCGCGCTGGCAGCCAAGAAGGACGCCTACGTGAAGCGGATTGAGCAGATCGCGGGGGACATCCTGTGAGCCTGCACGACGACCTCGCGGCACGCATCCCGGCCCTCACCGTCTATGACGGGGAACCGCCAGCGACCCCACCGGGCCGGTACGTATGTCTGTACTACGACACCGGTCTGGAGTCGGAGCGCCGCATCTGTGCCCCGTCGGCGCACATCAGGGTCGACGTGAGCGCCGTGTGTGTGGCCCGCACCCGCCCCGGCGTCCGGGACGCGGTGACGATCGTCCGCACCGCCCTCAACAGGTGCCAGCCGTTCGGTGCCGACTCGGCGATGGTCGAGGAATCATCCGGGCCACTGGTGACCGAGGGCCCTGCTGGCGACGTCCGCATGTCTGCGACTCTCGTTTTCACCGTCCGCATCAGAAGGAACCAGCTATGACCACCACCCGAGCCGCCGACCAGTCCGAACCGGTCGAGATCGAGACGACCGAGGCCGAGGAGGCCGAGGCGACCGACGCCGACATGGCCGCTGTCACCCGAATCGGGGTGAGCGTCGTGCGTGTCCGCGACACCGCGACCGGACACCACATCACCATCTCCGCCAACCTCGCGGACTCTGACAAGGCCCGCTACAAGCCACTCAAGTCGCCAGCCGTCGACGCCAACGGCAACCCAGCACACCCCAAGTTCAAGACCAACATCTAAGGAGCCCCCATGTCTCTCACTGTTTTCAATCCCGACGGCGTGGAGGTTCTCGAGAACTCCGCCGTTATCGTCGCCCCCGCTGTCGCGGACCTCGACAAGCCGACCGTCGCCGAGTACAACGCGGGCACCGCCATCGAGTGCTCCATCAAGTCGTTCGGCATCTCCACCGACGTCTCCTACGCCAGCTCGCAGTACCTGTGCGACAAGGTCGCGAAGAAGCGCGTCGGCAATCGCGAGCGCAACCTCGAGCCGCTCACCATCAAGATCGGCGACCCCCAGGCGGAGACCATTTCGGAGAAGTTCGTGGAGGACTCGGTGGTATACCTGATCCACCGGCCCGGACTGAAGCACACGACCCCGGCTGCAGCATCGCAGAAGGCTCAGGTCATCAAGGCTCGCGTCGCCGCCGTCGATCTCGTGCCTATCGGGGTCGAGGAGGGTGCCGTGTACGAGGTCCGCGTCGCGCTCGCCGTCGATGGACGCAACGCCGGGCTGTTCGCCACCATCGCGTCCTAACCCCCCAATCGCAGCCAGCCCCTACCGCATGGCCTCGCGCGTAGGGGGTGGCTGCATCTCAGAGAGGCCACCATGTCTGAATCGAAGTACGCCCAGCTGCTGGACGCCCGAGTGAAGTCGAGCATCCGGCGCACCACCACCGCCCCTGTCTGCCTGGACCCCGCTCTGTGGGAGGCCTGGGAGGCCGCCAAGAACGCTTTGGACGCCTGCCCCTCCGGTGACGACGCACCCAAGACGGGATCGCTCGGAGCCAAGCCGTCGGGGCGTCAGGCGGCCGAGAAGGCTGTGCAAGCGGCCCGCGCCGCTCTGCGTGAGGCGTCGATCCTCATCCACTACCGGGCGCTGCTCCCCGCCGAGTCGAGGGAGTTCTACGCCACCATCGACACCGAGGGCCCCGCGACCGACGTGTACGGGAACCTCATGCGCCGCTGCTTCACCCACGCCACCACCCTCGACGGTGAGACGATCGCCGACATTGACGAGGCCCGGTTCTCGCATCTCGTGGACAACATGGAGCTTCCCGAACTGGAGGCCCACAACGCGAAACTGAACGCGATCCTCGGTGAGCTGCCGGATTTTCCTATGTAGCTGAGGTTGTCGCCTCCGACGCCGAGTTGCGGACTGATCTGGCGATCGCCCGCAGCTTGGGCGTCAGCCTGCGCCGATTCAACGGGTGGGAGCCGACCACGGTCACCACCACCCGCCCCGACGGCACAACCATCACCACCCGTGACCCCGAGTTCGACGCGTGGGAGCGGTCGCTGTGGATCGCATTCGACGCGTGGGAGAAGCAGTGCTGCCCCGGCTGCGGCACCCCCTACGAGCGTGGCCTGTGGGACAACGACGCCGAGCCGGACAAGCGGCCACGGTGGCGCGTCGGCATGTATCGCTGCCGCCCCTGCGAGGTGCTGGAGCAGGTGCAGAGCAAGCACGTCAAGGCCCTCGAGGCTGCCAACCATGACCAGCCCGTCCCCACCCACCACCTCAAGTGGTTCGCGTTCGAGCACCCCGAAGGGAGGCCCTGATGGCTGACCGCAATGTCAAGGTCATTCTCGCTGCCTCTGTGGAAGGATTCACGGCGGCGCTGGGTCGCGCGAAGGCGTCGGTGGAGACTCTGGGCGCGGCGACCGCGAAGGCCTCTCAGACGGAGGGGTGGCGCCGCGCTGGCACTGCGATGATCGGCCTCGGCGCCGCCGCCATGGCCGGGGTCGCGATGGCCGTCCGCGCCTCGGCATCGTTCGAGCAGTCGATGGCGGAGGTTGCCGCCACTGGCGAGGAGGCCCGTGGACAGATCGCCGGCCTGCGCAAGGCCGCGCTCGACGCTGGGCGCGACACTGCTTTCTCGGCCACCGAAGCCGCCGACGGCATCACGGCGCTGGCGAAGGCTGGCGTGTCCACCGCTGACATCCTGTCGGGCGGTTTGCGGGGCGCACTCAACCTCGCTGCCTCCGGCCAGCTGAGCGTCGCCGACGCCGCTGAAACAACATCCGCCGCCCTCGTCCAGTTCAAGCTGAAGGGCAAGGACGCTGGGCATGTCGCGGACCTGCTCGCCGCAGGAGCTGGTAAGGCCATGGGCTCGGTCGGGGACATGGGGCAGGCGCTCAAGCAGTCCGGCGTCGTCGCCTCCCAATTCGGCGTCTCCATCGAGGAGACCGTCGGCACTCTCGCCGCGTTCGCCTCCACGGGCATGATCGGCGCCGAGGCGGGCACCGGGTTCAAGTCGATGCTGCTGGCCCTGGCGAAGCCGTCCAGAGAGGCGCAGCGCGCCATGGACGAGCTCGGCATCTCCGCCTACGACGCCGAGGGCCAATTCGTGGGCATCACCAACCTCGCCGGCCAGCTCAAGGACAAGCTGGGCGACCTGACCGTGGAGCAGCGGCAGGCGGCCCTGTCCACGATCTTCGGCTCGTTCGCGATCCGCAACGCGTCGGTGCTGTACGAGCAGGGCGCTGAGGGTATCCAGCAGTGGGTCGACAACGTCAACGACTCCGGCTACGCGGCCCGTGTCGCCGCAGGCCTGCTGGACAACCTGAACGGCGATTTGCAGGTGCTCGGCGGCTCGTGGGAGACACTGCTGATCAAGATGGGCACAGACGCCCAAGCCCCATTGCGGAGCGTCGTGCAGTGGCTGACCGAACTGATCAACGCGGTTGCTGAGCATCCAACCATGGCCGCCTCGGTCCTCAAGCTGCTGGCCGCGTTCGGCGGGTTCGCGCTCGCCGCTGGTCTGATCATGAAGGCCACGACGGCGGCTGTCGAGTTCCGTACCGCGCTCTTGGCGTTGCAGGCAGCCCAGCCCAAGTTCATCGGCGCCTTGGGAGCCATGGGGAGGGCCGCTGGCGCTGTGGGCCTGGCCTTCGTGGCGCTCGAAGTCGCCTCCATGGTGTTTGAAAAGGTCAGGGTTGGCCAACCGACGCTTGAGCAAACCGCTTCGTTGATGGATCAGCTGGCCCTGTCCACTGAATCCGCCGCCGCCGCAATGTCTCGCCAAGACTTCGCGGCTCAGACGAGCATGGGTTGGCAGAAGATCGAACTGAGCGTCGAAGGGGCGTTCGAGCAGCTGAGGAAGTGGGATGACCTGCGGAACAGCTCTGACCCGATGGCCAACCTTTTTGCAGGCGCATCGGCCAATCTGGGCGCACTCAAGGAACTGGAAGAGGGCTTCCGGCGAGCAGATCAGGCGCTCGGCCAGATGGTTGGCACCGGCCACGCCGACAAGGCCGCCGCCGCGTTCGCCCGCATGGCCGAGGCGGCCAAGAAGCAGGGTGTCGATAACGATTCTCTCATCCGCCAGTTCCCGACCTATGCGGAGGGGCTGCGGGCGCAGGCGTCGGCGCTGGCTGAGGCGACGGGATACACCGACCTGCTCAACCTGTCCAACGAGGACCTCGTGCGCTGGATGGGTGGCGACATCCCCATCGCCGTCCGGTCCGCCCAGATCGCCGCCAAGGACGCAGGCTCGACATCCGAGGCGCTGACGAAACAGCAGAAGGAACTCTCTGCCGCCACCGACGCCGCGACCCGAAGCTATGACGAGTATGTCAACAGCCTGTTCGCCGCCAACAACGCTGCCGTCGCCATGCTCGACGCACAGCTCGGCTTCAACCAGTCCGTGCTGGACGGCAGCAAGGCCGCCAAGGAGTGGGCCGAAAAGGTCGCTGGCGGGCACGCCCAGGCCAAGAGCGCGTTCGACCGGACGACCGAAGCTGGCATTGCGAACAACCGCGTCATGCTGGACATGGTCAGCAATGCGCAGCGCGACATCGAGGAACGCACCAAACAGGGTGAGTCGATCGAGTCGATCATCGCTATCCACGGCCAGTACCGCGACCAGATGATCAAGGTCGCCACCCAATACCTCGGGAGCAAGGCCGCGGCAGTCGCCTACATTGACCAGCTGTTCAAGACACCGAAGAACATCAGCACCGCGGTCCAGTTGGAGAAGTCGGCCGCCGATGCGCGCCTGAATCAGTGGAAAACCAAGCTTGACGGCGTGCCCGACACTGTGCGCACCAGCATTCTCGCCGCCGTGGAGCGGGGCGACCTCGCGACCGCGAACCGGCTCCTGGCGGACGCAGCCCGGACCCGCACTGCCACGATCAAAGTCCATGTCTCCAAGGACGGCCGGGAGATGGTCGGCGGCGGAAACAGGGCAACTATCAACGCCTCTGGCGGGCTGTACACCGACCGGGCGAACGGGCACCTGCCGCAGATCGCGCGAGCGGGCGACTGGCGCATCTGGGCCGAGCCGGAGACGGGCGGCGAGGCGTACATTCCGCTCGCCAACGACTGGCGCCGCCCTCGAGCGCAGTCGATCCTCCGGGAGACGGCCAGCCTGATTGGGATGCGCACCTACGCCGGTGGCGGCATCTCGCACACCACCCCAGTTCTCGACACATCCGGCGTCGCGGACGCGGTTGCTGCCGGTCTGGCTGGTGCCCGGATCGTCATGGTGGACCCGACCTCGGGTGTGGAGCGGCTGGTGGATGCGCGGATCGAGATGGCTGGCCGTCGGTCGGCATCGACGGTGAGGAGACGCTGATGATACTGGCTCCGCTGGTGATGCAGTCCCCGCCGTGGGTGGACATGCTGGTGACTCAGGTGCCTGCCGGTGCGGTGTCGGTGCGAGCGTGGCGCGTGTGGCGCGCGGCAGAGGTGCTGGTGCGTGGCCGTCACGTGCTGCTCGGGTCGTCGGCTCGGGTGGTGGACTATGACTTGCCTGTCGGCTCTCCAGTGTCGTATCGGGTGGAGGCCCTGTCCGGGTCGGGTCAGGTGGTGGAGTCGGCGTCGGTGCAGGTGTCGGCCCCGTCGCCCGGGCACTCGATGGCGTGGCTGTCTGACCCGATGTCCCCGATGGGGTCTGTGGTGGTTGGTGTGCTGCGGGGCGGGTCGCGTGGCCGGTGGTCGTCGGCGATGGAGATGGTGCGTCCGATGGGTGGTTTGCCGATCACGCAGGGCGGTGAGCGTCAGGTGCGGGTCCGGTCGTGGCGTCTGGTCGCTGAGGATGAGGCGACGGTGCAGGCGGTGGACGCGATCATGCTGGCCGGGCCGACGGTGGTGTTGCGGGGCGACCCTGAGTGTCTGGATCATCCGACGGGGCTGCTGTACGTGTCGGCGGCTGATGTGGAGTCGGAGCGGACTGTGCCGCACCTGCCTCGGGTGACGTGGCAGATGGACGGGTATGAGTCGCGGGGGCCGGCGATCCTGCCGGTGGTGCCGTCCCGTACCTATGCCGACGATATGGCTGAGCATCCGACGTATCAGGACTCGACTGCTGCGGCGGCAACGTATCTGGACCGTCTCCGTCTGCTGGAGGCGTAGCTATGTGGCCGGTCGATGAGAGGTGGGGTGCGGCTCGTCTGGGGGATGTGGAGCTGTCGTGTCAGGTGTGGCCGACGCTGCGGGGTCAGGTGCTGACTGCTGAGCCGCTGGAGGTGGTGGACGGGTCGCTGTCGGTGGAGGTGCGGGGCGGGCAGGTGCAGTCGTCGCTGGAACTGTCTGTGGCTGACCCGGACGGGTCGCTGTTCACGGGCGCACCGGATGCGCCGCTGGCGGTGCATGGGCATCGACTGGTGGTGCGTGCCGGGTACGCCGGCGTCGGTGATGCGCCGCTGGGCGAGTTCCGCGTGGAGCGCATCGTGCCGGACGGGTCGCCGTGGCGGCTACACCGCTCGGGCCGGTGGGTGCGTGGTGCTCAGATGCTGCGCGTCTCCGCTGGTGACCTGCTGGGGATCGTCGCCGATGACCGGTTCACGACCCCGACGCGGCCGCGTGGGGGAACGGTGCGCGCTGAGGTGCAGCGGCTCGTCGCCGACATCCTGCCGGTCGGTGACTGGTCAGCGTCGCAGACGGTGCCGTCGTCGGTGGAGTACTCGGAGTCCCGCATGGATGCGCTGCTGTCGGTGATGCGTCTGGCGGGTGTGGTGGCGTGGGTGGATCGTGCCGGGGCGCTCCAGGGTGTCCCGGATGTGGGGTCTGGTCAGGTGTGGGAGGCGTCTGCTGCTGATGTGGTGGAGTGGGTGCCGGTGATGGACCGGGACGGGCTCCGCAACGGGTGGGTGGTGACATCGGAGTCGGAGTCTGGGCAGCCGCTACGTGGGGCCGAGTTCGAGGCATCGGGTCCGCTGGCATGGGATGCCTCCGGGTTCGGACGCGTCCCCGAGTTCCTGCACTCCCCGCTAATGCGGACGAACGCTCAGTGCGCGTCGGCGGCGAGGACGATGGGTGAGCGGGCGAGGGCGGCGCGTCGTCAGGTGCTGACCGTGACGTGCGCCCCAGACCCGGCCCTTGATGTGCTGGACACGCTGCGGCTACGGCTGCCGACCCGCACGGTGGATGCCCTGGTGACGGGTATCAGGCTGCCGCTGACTGGGGGATCGATGACGGTCACGGCGAGCGCTGGGTGGGGGGTGCTGGTCGATGTCTGATCCTCTGGGTGATGCTGTCGCGTCTGCTCTGACCCCGGCTCGTCCGCCTGCCGTCGCGGGGGAGGTGAGGGCAACTTCCCCGGTGCTGCTGGTGTCGGTGCTGGGGTCCGAGGTGACGCCGCTGGTGTGGCTGCCGACACCGCTGGCGGTTGGTGACCGGGTGCTGCTGCTGCGCTCCGAGGGGGTGTGGCATGTGGTGGGTCTGCGTACCGCCCGGCCGAGTGAGGGCACTGTGTCATCCACTGGGTCTGGTGTGGTGACCGTCTCGACTGGGGTGGGGCCTGTGACGGTCCCGCACGTCGGTGGTGTGCCGGTGGTGGGTGATCGGGTGGCGCTGCTGTGGGGGTCTGCTGGTGGTGTGGTGGTGGGCCGTATCGGCACACCGTCCGCTCCGCCGCCGCCATCCACGCCGCCGTCTGACCCGACCCCGCCACAGACTGATCCGGCGCCCGCACCGGCCACTGTGGCTGCTGGGGCGGTGCAGGCTGCGACGGCTAGGTCTGGGAGGTGGCGCAGCGACGGCACCGCCGGGCACCGCGCCTATCAGGGGCACTCCACCTCGGGGCAGGTGGCCGACAACACCGGCTACTTTTTTTACGGCTCGACCCTGGCACGGGGCGGGACTGGCTCGTCTGGTGTGGTGCGTCTGTATCGGGCGACCGGTGCGGGCATGTCGGCGGCGCGGACCGTGTGGCTGGCGCTGCACGGTGCTGCGACGCGACCATCGTCACCTCCCGCGCTGACAACTCAGCCTCGCGCCGCCGGGACAGTGGCACAGGGCGGCACCGTCGACATCGCGCTGACCAGCGCTGAGGTGTCGGCGCTGCTGTCCGGCGCTGCTCGCGGGATCGCTGTCTCGTACCAGGGCACCACGGACTACATGGCACTACTGGGCCCATCTGACCGTCCCGACGCTGGACGGGTCACTCTCATCACCACGATCTAAGGAGGCACGGGATGCCGACCACACCGATCTATGGACTCCGGACGCCGGAGTTGGCGGACGCAAACAACGTCCCGGCAGATATGGCCCTGCTGGCTCAGGGCACCGAAAATGCGCTGTCGTCGCTGTCTCCGTCGTGGTCGTCATACGCCGTGGCGTGGTCGCAGAGCGACGGCACCAACCTCTCGATCGGAAACGGCACGCTGGAGGGTCGCTGGATGCAGGTGGGGCGTCTGGTGCACGCCTCGGTGTCGATGGGGCGAGGCTCGACCACCAATCTCGGGTCGGCGGCGTGGGTGTGGTCGATGCCGGTCAACGCCAGGGCCTGGATGATGGTCACTGGCGTGGGGTGGCTGGCGCGTGGCGGGTCTGAGTATCCGCTGACGGTGAGGCCGGTGGGCCCTGGCCGTGTGGTTGCGCTGATCCCGTCCGGGCGGATCTCCAACAACAACCCTGGTGGGTGGGCGTCGGGCGACTCGCTGTTTTTCACGATGACCTACGAGGTGTGATGATGGCTGATCGGATCACGTGGCGCGGCTCCCTGCTGTCGCCCCGCACTCGGGACGCACTGATCGAGGCCGAGCGGCTGGCTGCCGCGATGCCCGAGTTCCGTGGCTGGCGGGACGGGTGGATCATCCGCCCCGGTCAGGGGTCGTGGCAGCCACGCAGCCCCTACTCGGGCTCGACCCACACCGGAGACGGCGTGGTCGACCTGTCGATCCGCCACCACCTCACCCCACCGCAGCGCAAGGCGGTGCTGAGGGCGTGTCGGCAGGTCGGGTTCGCGGCATGGCATCGGATGCCGTCCCGCTCATGGGTGGAGCATCACCATCTGGTGCTCATGCCCCCCGACCAGACCACCAACACAGAGGGGCTGGCTGCGTCGGCGATGGTGCAGGTGTCGCACTACCGGCGTGGCCTCGACGGGCTCGTCGGCAAGGACCGCGACCCGGACCCGTGGCGACCGTCCCCGCTCCTGTCGTGGGAGCAGTACCAGCAGCGCACCGACACCCACACCACCCAAACATCCACCCAGGAGGATGACATGCCCTACACCCCAAACCAGCTCAAAGCCATCGTCACCGACGCGCTGGCCGCCTACGACTGGCAGCCGCTCCAGAAAGGCTCATCGAACGCGCTCGTCGCCAGCTCCCGCAACAACAACCAGATTTGGGCCAGCATCAACAGCCAGGAGACGCTGCGGCTGGTGCGGGAGCTCGCCAAGCGTCAGGGCGTGGTCGTCGATGAGCAGGCGATCGCCCGCTCGGTGCTCGCCGGACTCACCCCGCTGGTGCGTACAGCCGTCGAGGCCGCAGTGAAGGCCGGCGGAACCCCGCAGGCCGTCGCCGACGCGGTCGTGTCCCGGCTCGGCGACGCACTCAAGGACTGACGCGTGTCTCGCCGGACAGCGATGCTCGGGCTCGGCGTCCTATGGGTGCTGGTCGGGGTGTCGCTGCTCTACGCGGCCGTCCCTGCCCGCGCCGAGCTGATCGACCTGCCCGACTGGCTACGAGCCGCCCTATGGGTCGCTGCCGGCGTGGTCGCGATCGCCACATCAAGCCATGTTCGGGCGTCGGTGTGGGGTCTGGCTGCGATGGCGCTGGTAGCCTCCGAACGGGTCGGCGCATGGATCGTCGCATGGATCGCCCACGACGGCAACGACCCGGCGACGAAACTCGGGTTGTATCTGATCGCGCTGTGGGCGGTGTGGATCACGGCCCGCATCCCCGCCGATCGGGAGGCATGATGGTGGGTACTGTCCTATCTGTGCTGGCGATCATGGTGTCGCCGGTGGTGGCGTGGCTTGTGGCGCGTGCCGGTCAGCGCTCGACGCAGCGGTCGGCGGAGATCACCTCAGCCACCGACCTGGTGCCTGACCTCATCTCACGCGTGGAGCGACTCGAGCAGCAGGTGCATGCGCTGCAATCCGAGCTGTCCGAGCGGCTGGGACAGCTGTCCGCCGCCGCCTGGTTCATCGACCAGGTCGGGATGCTCCGCCGCCCTGACTGGGGCCGGATGCCCCGCGTCCCGCACCGCATCCGTGACCATATTGACCCGAGCCTGTGGCTCGACCCTGATCCGGTGGACGACAC
>NZ_JBQKGN010000029.1:0-17301 GCF_052118785.1 Collinsella sp. LCP21S3_A9
AGGAGTTGGATGACATCGAGGCGGGCGGGCGGTCTGCTGCCCGGCGCCGCGCCACGCTGGGTGTCGTTGGGCGTGCGGGTGATGAGCGCGGTCGGGAGCAGTGCGGCAAGGTCAGCAAGGTCGGCGAGTTGGCGTCGGATGTGCTGGGCGGTGGGGGTCACTGGTCCTCCTGGGGTGTCGGGTCAGCTTCAGCAAGCGGTTTGCGCGTGCCTCGGCCACCGCCGCCGCCCCGCATAGATCGGGTCGGGTTCGCTATCAACGCCATCTGCACCACCGCGCCCTCTGGGCAGAATTTGAGATCGCCTTGTGATACACGGATCGCCCACTCGGGAGCGAGCCCCAGACGGGTTTGGGTGATGACGATCCCGTGGCGAGGAAATGCCCACAGCGGGCGCGGATCGCTGGATACCTCAGCGATCCGCTGGTGGAGCCAGCGCGTGTCATGAGGAGTCCCTCGGGGTAGCCGCAGGTGGGTGAGTATCATGCTGATTCCTTTCGTTTCGGCTCGGTCCGGTCGGTCAGCTCTGCGACGAAGCCCCGGCCCGCGTTGTCGAGGTGGAGTGCCACGTCGGAGAGGGGCACCGAGTCGGCGATCGCGGCGAGGTGGTTGAGGCTACGGGCGATCTGCTCGGACAGGCGGTCACTCATCACTGTCCTCGATGGTGGCGAGCTGCCGTATGCGCGATTCTGAGGGCCTTTCAGTGGCTTGGGGTCCATGGGTACCAGTCTGTCCCTGTTCGTCGCTCTCCGTGTCCACGTGAGAGCAATGAGCGGCATTCCAGCGAGTATCCACCAGGCCGGTCGTCCACTGCCCGGACCGGTTTCTGGTCATGCCCTGGTCGAGCATCTCTGCCTCGGTGAGGCAGCGGCGGCGGGCCGGGCCGGTGATTTGCCCGTGCTTCCCGGTGCGGTGCATGTCGCCGGAGGTGGTGCTGGTGAAGGTTTCGTGACACCACCACTGTATAATGAGGTTATGGACGTTATCTGTGTCGACTGCGGTCAAGTCATCCCTGGAGCTGCTCACCAAAGGAGGCGGTGTGATGCCTGCCGGAAGGAACGGTTTCGTTCCTATGCCAAGCCAATTCGCACACTTAGGGACGGCGAAGAACCACCGGCGGGAGAGCCCCGTAGGTTCATCAACGGTGAGGGGTACATCAGGCTCCGCTGGAGTCTTCCCGGCGAGTACGTCGAGGCATACGAGCATCGTGTCGTCGCCGGAGCGAAAGACGGCGAGCAAGTTCACCACATCGATGGGAATCGAACCAACAACGATCCGAGCAACCTCTGCGTGCTGTCCCCCGAGGAACATCACAGACTGCATGCGGAGCATGGGAGTGGGCCCGCTTCCACCCACAAGTTCATCAGGATCGACGGGGATGAGGCCGAGAGGCTCTACAAGCTTGGCTATGGGACTGAGCGGATCGGACGGATCTTGAGTGCTGACCCATCTGCCGTCTGGCGCCTTCTCAAACGCCGCGGCGTTCAGATCAGGCGTGGCTACGGCGGGCCAAAGCGCAAAGCAGGCTAGCCCTTTAGCGCCGCAGTGCTCGGCGCGGCTACCGGCAATGGTGGCGTCGCAGGTGGAGCAGGTCCAGGTCATGATGTCTCCTGTCGGTTGCGGAGCGCCTGGCGTAGGCGCTCGCGGTGGGCTCTGATCTGGTCGGGGGTGGCGAGGTCGGTGCGTTGCTCCGGCTGCCATGTCGGCAGGGTCGGGGTCGCAGGTCGCCCGGCTGCCTCGGCTCGTCGTGCGGCGAGGCGCTCCAGCTCGAAGCGGATGCCTGCTGGGGTTTTGTGGTCGTGGTTGCAGGCGGCTGCGATGGCGGCCCATGCGAGGTCGGCGAGGCTGTCGGTGTCGAGGCTGGCGAGGATGGAGGCGACGGGTGGCTGGAGCCATGGCTGTCGGTCGGGGTAGCGCATCGCGGCGCGAGTGTGGCAGGTGAGTGCTGCGAGGTCGCGGCACCAGTCGGCGGGGGCTCTCATGCTGCGTCCCGGTTTTGTCGCGTAGCGAGGTCGGCAAGCAAAGATCGCGAGCCCCTACCTACCGGACTTTTTTTGCTTGCTGAACCACAATTCTCAACCACAGATAGACGCAAGGGTTCAGCGTTACTCGCGCTGCGCGGGCGGTTTGAAGGTTTGAAGGTTTGTAGGTAGTTGGGGATGGGTTTGCCGAAGGGTTTCGGCAATGATTCGCTGAACGGTTTCGGGAATGGTTTCCTGAACGGTTCGGGGAATGGTTTCGGGAATGGTTTTGTGGTCATGGCGTGATCCCGATCTGCTCGGACATGTGTGGCAACAGGTCAGCGATGACGTCCCAACTGGAGGCGAGCGCGTCACCCTCCTCGCTCCAGATGCGTGCCACCTCGGCGGTGATCTGGTCGCGGATAGCGGTCGAGGCGATGCGGTCGAGGGCGCGGCAGAATGCTTTCGTCACGTTGGGTTTCGTCAACACCTTGTCGTGCCTCAGGAATGAGCGCACGAGGATTTCACCGGTTGAATGGTCGATGACTAGCAGGTTTGCGTCTGCGAGCGAGTCCCACGCTTTGGCAACCTTGCGGGGTGTCAGGTCGGCGGCGTTGCCTGCATACCTGGCTGGGAAGTAGGGGACAACCCCGGCCCATGACAGGTCTGGGCTGGACAGGAGCGCCATGTAACAGTCGTGTTGGGTGGTGGTCAGCGTGGCCCAATCTGGGTCGCGGTGGGTCGAGACGAGGTAGCGTGCGAACTCTCTAGCCATCGTCGCCCGCTCTCAGGATCGCGGCAGTTTCGGCCTCGATTTCCTTCACGATGTTCTTGATGACGCCCGCCATGTAGCGGAAGACTGTGCGACTTGGGACGCCGTAGGCTTCGATTGCGATGCTGTGCGCCTCAGCTATACGGTCGTAAGGCACTCCGTTATCGAGCCAACGCACCACACTTTGCTTCCAATCGGCGGGCAGAAACGTGCAATCTTCGTCCCAAACTCGCCACGTTTTGCGAAACTTCTGGCACTGTTTGGACCATCTGTCGCGCCGTTCAGAGACGCGCTGGGCTGCGATCTTGCGGGCCTCAGCCCACCGTTTCGCGTCCTCACTCACGTCGGCGACGAGGGGTGTGTCCGGGTGACTGGAGGCCTTCCCGGCGTTGCAGTCCATGCAGCAGGCGACCAGGTTCTCTGGGGTGTCTGCGCCCCCGAGGCTGGTAGGGGTGACGTGATCGACGGTTAGTTCATTGTCCTTACGGTGGCAGTATCGGCACTGGTAGCCATCGCGTCGCAGTACCTCGAATCGGGTGCGCTTCGTCACTGGCATGGCGTCTCGTCCTCTCTGTCGATGTTGTCGTCTCTGCGCACGACAAAGTCGGGGCCGTCAGCGACCCGGGGCATGGGGGGTTTCATCCGTCCACCTCCTGGAAGACGAGCGTCAGCCGGACGTGCCCCGGTTTGCACCGCTCGGCCTGCGGTCGCCAGTCGGGGCCGATGAGGTGGGTGTCGTCGTCGTCGGGCAGGAGCGGCACCCAGCCGTGCGGACGCCAGCCGCAGCCGCTCACGAGACCATCCACGAGCGCCTTGATGGTCGGGTTGAGGTTGTGGGCGTCTCGCCGCCTGCGGTCGGGGTAGGCGACGTGCACGGTCAGGTGGGCGCGCTGCATCTGGTGCGGGTCGTGGCCCTGCGTGACAGCCGCCATCTGGCGGAGGTTGCGCACGAGGCTGGCCTGCCGCGCCCAGTGTTTGCGGTCATTGGCGGTCACGATGAGTGCGCGGGGCAGCTCGAACTCGTAGGTGGCGGTGGTCATGCCGCTGCCCCCAGCGCTTGTGCGCCACAGAGACCCAGCCAGTGGGCCACGTTGACGGCCACGGCGTTCCCGGCCTGCATCTGCTGTTCACCCTGATTGCCGTGGATGATGTAGTGCCTCGGGAAGGCTTGGGCGTTGGCTGCCTCCCGTGGCTTCAGCATGCGGAAGTAGCAGTCCTCGACGTTGATCGCCGGCGTCAGGACGCCGTGCTGGTCTCGTGTCGCCATCGTGGATAGCGGGTCGGCGACGGCGGGGTAGGGTCGAGAGCCGCGCCGGAAGGGGATAACGAGTCCGTGGTGGAAGCCAGCGCCTGTGAAGGTTGCCAGTGGGTCGCTCGTGCTGGATGGTTTGGCGTGCCTGCGGAGCGTGACGAGGAGGTCGGCGCCGCTGGCCCGCTGGGTGCGCATCGGTGCATGCACGCTGGTGCCCTTCTGGTCACCTGCGCCGCCCATGAGGTAGGACACGACGCCGAGCTGTGCGGTGGTGGTCTGCGTGGGCAGGGGTGAGCCGTCAGCGGGCCACGCTCGGACGTAGCCGCCGGAGTCACCTCGGCTGGCGGCGTCGTAGGTGTTCCCTGCGGCGGCGATGACCAGAGCCTCGCCGCGCTTGATGGTCTGGGTTGGGAGTGGTCGGGATGCTGGGCCGAAGTGCCGTCCACAGCTCCCGCCGTGGTTGACGCTCATCACAAAGTCGCGGTCGAAGTCGCCGCGTAGCAGCATCTCCAGGCCGGTCTCGACTCGGCGCATCGTGGACGCTGCCAGCGGTCGGGTGCGGTCGCCGATCCTCGTGCCGACGTCGGTCCAGTCGATCGCGGATGCGGCGGGCCTGACGTAGGGCTCGACCCTGCCGTGATCGCCCTCGGGGCAGACGTAGATGTACTGGCGGTCGTACTTGCCGATGTGGCGTCCGGGCCGCTTCCACCACTGCATGGCTGCCACGTCCGTGCCGCACTTCTCGCACCAGGCCAGCGGTCGCGGCCGCACGTCGGGGGCGGGCACGCCCTTGCGGTTGAAGACGATGTACATACGGTCTCGCCACTGCGGTGCGGGCGGGTTGGTGTCGGAGCCGATGTGAGCTGCGGAGACGGAGACGAACTGGGCGGTGTAGCCGAGGGTGGTCATGCCCGCCAGCCATGTATCGAACAACTCCCACTGGGCTGCCTCCACGACATTCTCGATCATGACGAGCGGGTAGCGGAAGAGTTCGGCGGCGCGGATCACCTCCCAGAATGTGACGCGGGTCCGCTCGAACGCCTCGGTGGGGACGTGGCCGTGTTCCTCGAACAGGTCGAGTTGTCGCGTCCGTTTGCGGTGTCCACCGGCCGGTGATACCTCGGTGCAGATGGGGCTTGCCCACAGAACGTCGGTGCGTGGCAGGTAGCGCAGGTCGATCGCGGAGATGTCGGCGCACAAGTGCTCAGTGTCGGGGTGGTTGGCGGAGTGGGTTTCGATCGCTCGCTGCCAGTGGTTGGCGGCGACCTTAATGTCGTATCCGGCGCTGCGGAGGCCGGTGGAGCTGCCACCCATCCCGCAGTTGCCGGTCCAGTGAACCCTTCCGTCGCGACGACACAGCCACGTCCCGTGCTCGACTGTGGGGCACCAAACGACGCCCGTGTGGTCGACCCACTCCACCCGGTTCTGGCGCAGGGGTTTCGCGGTGTCGCGGCCCATGAGGGCTACCGTCCACATTGGCACTTCGGTCCCGCGATACCGCTGGTGCCACGTGCGCACTGACGTGGAGTGCCCGGCCAGGATGGCGGCGAACTGGAACGCATCGCACCGATCCGGGTCACCTTGGGTCAGAGTCGCCTCATGGGTCAGGTCACGAACGCGACGAGTCCCGTCCGCCAGCATCGAGACCTCGATAAGAAGGTCGAGTTGCGCCTGTGTGAGGCATAGCATCCACTCGTGAGCAGGGGCCTTGTTGACGAGTGCACCCGCAACTGGCGCGGCGGCAGCGCGGTTCAGCCTCCAGCAGCGCTGGTCTCCCCAGTCGCTCACCGTCCAGTAGGCGCGGCCATCGGTGCGGCGTCCTGGGGGCCCATATAGGGCGGTGAGTGCCGCAGTGATCCGCCGGCAGTTGTCCGGGTTGTGGCTACGCGACTGATAGATGTGTAGCCGTCCATGGGCGCGGAAGTTACCCTCGGTCCATGCCCATCCGACCAACTCCACCAGTTCGTTGCGGACACCGGAGGCTTTCGGCAGGTTGAACGGGGCTGAGCGCTTGACCATGGACTCCGACGTGAGGTCCCTGGTTGTGCGCCACCGCATCGTGGCGCTGCCGCCGCGCCTATTACGCTCCCAGGTGGGCCACCGGTGGTCGGCCGTAACGAGCGCCGAGATGCCTTTCCCGTGGATTCTGAGCATGCGCTCGTCGGTCGCGTCGAATCGGTGAACCTGCTCGACGGGGGCAAACCCAGCGATGCCGGTTTCGACATTCAGACTGGCGACCAAGTCACCGACCTCAACCTCGTCATGCAGTCGCCAACCGTGAACGGTCAGAATCTCGGTCTGCTCGTCGGCGCAGAAAAAGTCAACGGCGGTGAGCATCAGAATGGTGCCTCTCCGGTCTGGCTCGCCCACGGGTCATCCTGGGGCTGCGGTACCTGCGTCGCCTGCCCGCGTTGGCTGCGGTTGACGATGGCGGTCTGGGTGCGCAGCGAGGGTCCGATGTCGTCCACGGACAGCTCGAAGGTGGTGCGGCGCTGACCCTCCTTGTCCTCGTAGGTGCGCGACTGGAGCTCACCGGTCACGATGACCCGCATGCCCTTGCGGAGGGTGTCGGCGGCGTGCTCGGCCATGTCGCGCCAGACGGTGCAGCGCAGGAATGTGGTGTCGCCGTCGATCCATTCGCCGGTCTTCTTGTTGTAGTGGCGGTGATTGTGGGCGACCGTCATGGTGGCGACGGCGGCCCCGGCCTGAGTGAAGCGGACCTCGGGCGCGTCCGTCAGGTTGCCGCAGATGGTGATGGTGTTGGTGCTCATGATTGGTCCTCTCTCTGGCCGCAGTGGGTGCAGCGGCCGTGTCGGTACAGGTGTCGTGGGGTGATGGGTTGGCGGTGGTCGTCTAGTCCCATCGCGCCGGTGAGGATGTGGAGGGCGGAGCAGGCTGCCGGGGCGGGGGCTCGGCGGTCGTCACCCGCCCCGGCAGCGACTCGGGTGGTGCTCATGCGGCCACCGCGCTCTCGACCCGGTTGGCGTAGGTGGCGCGCATTCCCTCATCGGTGGCGAGGTAGGCCATGTGCGCGAGGTGGTCGCTGACCTCACGGAGCGCGGCGGCGTGGGTGGGTCGCCAGCGTCCGATGTGGCCGCAGTCGCAGCGCCACACCCAGTGGTCCGGCGTGTCGCGCCAGATGTGCGGCTTGTGGTCGGAGAACCAGGCGGCGACGATCTCGCGCAGGTCGCTCTCGATGCGGCGCTTGTCGCCGTCGTAGTCAAAGAACCGATGCCGGCGGTCGCCGTGCTGGCCGTGGGAGCCGCAGTCGAACAGCTCGCACGTCGTGCCCTGCTCGTGGGTTACGCGCTGGTCGTGGTCGCGGCGGAAATGGATGACGATCTCGCGGTAGTGTGCGCGGTTCGTGGCGTCTCGCTGCCAGATTTCGACGCCCCCGCGCTCGGTGGCGATGCCCCAGCCGGTGTAGCCACCGGGGTTCGTAGTAGGGATGACGACGGTCATGCCGTGGCCTCCTGCTCGGCGTCGGGCACCAGCTCCGCCTCGTACACCTCGCCCGTGTCGGGATCGGCCAGCGACTCCGCCACAGCAGCCTCGGCGGCGACCAGTTCGGTAAGGGCAGCGATCACGGCAGCAGCCTCGGTCTCCGTCAGGTCGGTCGCGGACGTGAGCGGATGTCCGACAGCCTCGACGGCGAAGTCCAGCGCCTGCCTCTTGGTGAGCCCGGCCTGTTTGACGAGTCCGCCGATGGTGGTGGTCTGCTCGGTGCTCAGCATCGGCTCAGCCATGCCGCGCAACGCCTCCATCGCAGCATCGACGTTGGTCGGGGCCGGGTCAGGCGTCGGCTGCTGCTGGGTGACCGTGACCCGCTCCGGTGGCGTGCCGGCCCCCAGTTCCTCGGGGGTGTAGATGACGCCGTACAGGGCGTCGGATGCGCCCATGCGGCACACCTCGGTGATGGCGCGGGCGCGCATCATCTGCCCCTCATACTTGGACCAGTTGCCCTTGCCGGACAGTCCAGCCGCCTTCGCCTTCGTCCTGTCCCAGCAGGACGTGAACTCGAAGTCGGGGTCGTCGGCGCGGATCAGGGTGGCGGTCACGACCGGGCCATGCTCGGTGGCCTCCTCGCGGATGCGCAGCTTGTGCCCGGCCCGGCGCACCAGTGAGGCGAGCAGGTCGGCCGACGCGGTCGGCTTACCCTCGATCACGTGGATCGAGTTGATGGCCTGCATAGGCGGGATGCCGAGCGCGTCCCCGTACTCGATCGCGATGAGCACGTTCGCGGGTTGCTTGTAGTACTGCCTGGGGAGCAGGTTCCCGTCTGCGAGGGTGCGGGCGTACTCGAGTTTTTGGGGCATAGTTGCCAGTTCGGTGCCGGTCATGCTGCTGTCCTGTCTGTGGTGGCCGCGTCTCGTGCGGCGTGGAGGTCGGTGATGAAGCGCTGCCCGGCCCGCATCAGTGCGGTGAACAGGGCTGGGTTGAATCGGATCGGGTAGGTGGCGAAATCGAAGCCGCGTTCACCGGCGGCGAGGATGGCGAGGATGGCGCGGTCGAGTCCGAGGATGCCGAGGCCCCACTGCACCTGGTACAGGTAGTGCATCGGCACCCGATCGGTACCGGCCCGTCCCCATGCGTGCGCGGGGCGGTGGGGGTCGTCCCAGTCGTCACCGGTCAGGACGGCACGCCGGTCGGCGGTTTTCGCCTCGACCAGCACCCCGTCTGTGGTGACCGCATCTGGGTTGTACAGCGCCCAGTCGTGGCGGGGATGCACATGGGTGCCCGCCATCGCGTCGTCGTAGATGAGAGGCGTGGGCCATGAGGTGCTGAGGGATCGCCGCTCAGCGACCATGCCGAGGACAGCAGCCTCGAGCATGGTGCCGCGCCACATCGCCGGGGTCTGGGGGTGGACAGTGCCGGCGATCTTGTCGGCGATGAGCTGGTCGCGGTGGGTCCATGGGGACAGTCCGCAGGCGGCGGCGATCTCGGAGCCGCCGATCCGCCAGCGCCGCGCCTCATGCCACTCGGGCGTGTTCGGCGGGTAGGTGCAGAGTAGGGTCACAGTCCCGCCTCCCACCATGCAGCGGAGTCGAGGATCTCGCCGCAGTCGCCGCAGACCCGCCACGCATTGCAGCCGTAGGTCTCCACGTCGATCTCGCCGTCGTGGGGGCAGGCGTCCGGCTCAATACAGGCGCTCATGACCGGACCTCCGTCCCGAGCCACAGCCCGACGCAGACCACGCCGATGGACAGCAGGACCGCGATGACGGGCACGATGATGTCGAGCACGATGCGGCGGGTCATGACGCACCGCCGAGCGCGGCGAAGTCGATCCCGGCGGCACGCATCGGCTCGGTGAGCGTCGCGACCCCCAGCGCATCCGTGATTACACGGACCGTGGTGCATGGCCAATCGAAGGGCTCGCCATCGTCGTAGCGGCAGATCGTGCAAGCCCATCCCACGCGCTCATCGACATGCACCCACTCGCCCCCGTCGGTCTCCATGTGGTCGTGGTTGACCTCGTGGTCATCGCATTCACCCGGGATGCATGGCTCGAAGATGCCGACGCGGGGATGCTCCCGCAGTACCGCTTCCAGCGCGTCGAGCGCCTTCGGTAGGGCGGTGCTTGCATCCTCGACGGCAATCAGGCCGCAACCGCTCCACGCGTCGTAATCGCCAGTCGCGATAGGCGACCAGCCAGCCTCGGGGTGCTCGGCTTCAATGGCGGTGTAGGTGGGGCCATTGGTGGGGTCACCTTCTGCTCCCTCCCTGTAGCGCCAAGGTGCGGGGGGTGCGGCGTCCAGCAGGGCGCGGCGGCGAGCGATCCAACCGGCGGCGGACTCGACCATCTCGTCGGTCAGGTAGTCAGTCATAGCTGCCAGCTCCAATCTGGGGTTCCGTAGATGCCTGCTGCGAAGACGAGCAGGCAAGAGGTGATGATGATCAGGGCGAGTATGAGCACCTCGGCGGTGTGGTTGCGGTCAGTCATCGTCATCACTGCCGTCGCCGTCGCCACCGCCGTTGCCGTCGCCAGTGCCGTCGCCATAGCCGTAGCCAGTGCCGTCGCCAGTGCCGTAGCTATAACCGTCGCCGTAGGGCCAGACCTTGGCCAGCTCCAGGCCATCGATGTAGATGTCGCCGTAGGGCCAGACCTTGGCCAGCTCCAGGCCATCGATGGCGGACTCGAGGCGCGCCTTGGCCTCTACCATCGCTGTGGTCGAGGCGTCGACCTCGGCGAGTTGCGCCAGCAGTTTATGGCTCATGACTGCACCTCGATCGGGTCGCCGTCGATCGTGACGGGTCGGCAGGGTGTCGCCACGCGGGGTGCCTTGCACTTCGGGGTGTCGCCCAGGATCGGGCGCAGGTCAGCGACAGACACCCCGACCGCGAGCCAGCGCGTCGCCTCTCGGTGATATGCGGTCGCCTCCGCCGGGGAGGGCGAGAAGTGCAGCCCCCCGCCGCAGTCGTTGTCGTCGCGCCAGTCGGCGGCCTCCGGGAGCGTGCCGGGCGCGTAGCTGGTGCCGTGCGGGCTGATCCAGTTGTCCCCGACGGCCTTGTACACGGTCGCCACACCGTCAGCGACCTCGATTCCGTGGTAGGCGCACCATGCGTCCGGGTCTGTCGGCTCTTGCGTGTGGTCAATGATGACGCCTCCTACGATGGAGGCGCGCCTAGAGTGGCAGTGGACAGCGACCCGAGGTCTCGCCGTGACCGTGGCCGAGTCGTGGGCCCTGACCGTGGCCGAGCCGTAGGCCGCGACCGTGGCCGAGTCGTAGGCCGTGACCGTGGCCGAGTCGCAGGCCGTGACCGTGGCCGAGTCGTAGGCCGTGACCGTGGTTGAGTCGCAGGCCATGACCGTGGTCGAGTCGTAGGCCCTGACCGTGGTTGAGCCGCAGGCCGTGACCGTGGTTGAGTCGCAGGCCCTGACCGTGATGTATGAGCCGGGCTCGGAGCGGATGTCGATGACCCGCGCTCCTGCGGCGATAGCGGCGTCCAGCTCGGCCTGAGTGGTGACAGTAATAGGATCAGTCATGAGATGTGCCCCTTCCTGGGGTACGTGGCCCTCGCCGTGTCAGCGGTGAGGGCCGATCTGTTTGGTGGGGTCAGCGCGTCTTGGAGCTGGTGATGAGCCGGTTGACCTGCGCGGCGGAGAACAAGACGCGCCCGTTTCGCTTGCTGGACGGCTTGTGTCGGCGAAGCTTCCCGTCGGCGGCGAGCCGGTCGACGGTGGTGAGGCTGACGCGCAGCAGGTCGGCCACCTCGGCGCGGGTCATCCAGTCGCCGCTCACGACATCACCTCGGCAGAGAGTTCAGCGTCGGCTTCGTCGGCGTACCTTTGGGCCAGATCAGCCAGCCCCTCTATCGAGTCAGCCGAGTGCTGAGACAGGCAGTCGAGCTCGGTGACGGTGAGCAGCAGGCGGGCACAGATCGTGAGCACCGTCACGGCTTGAGTGAGTTGGGCGACCCGCTGCACGTTCATGCCGCGACCTCGCTGTCCAGGAGCGAGTCGAGGTCAGCGGTGCCACCGAGGATGCGGTGCAGAGCCGACAAGCCTTTGGCGGTGATGCGGATCGTCGGGGCGGGCAGCTCCAACTCGCCGGTACGGTGGTTGAGGAACGGGCCGGACGCCATTTTCTGCGCCAGCCGTCCACACTCGATCTGCGACTGGTAGGCGTGCCACTGCTGGCGATGCCCTGAGCGGTAGATCCAGCCCTGCTCGCGCATCGTCTCGAACAGGCGGTTGCGTCCGGTACTGATCGCGGGGTCGCGTGAGAGCACCTTTGCGGCCTCGTCCACGGCGTAGTCGCCGGCGCAGGCGACCATGGTGGACCATGCGCGGGCGGCGGGTGCGAGTTCACGGGCACGCTGCTCGGCCAGTTCGCGGGCGTCCTCGGCCTCCACGACCATCAGCGCCAGTTCGCGCTTGGTGATCGACTCGACCCGGTAGCCGCCCGTCCTGCGGATGGAGGGCAAGACCTCGCTGGTGATCCAGCGGCGGAAGGTCGCGGCCTCCGGCTTGTCTGAGCGGATGACCACCTCGTACATGCCGGGCTCGCTGACGATGGTCATCTGCTGCGCGCCGCCAAGGGTGTCAATCTGAGTGACACCCCTCATATCGTCGGCGATGCGGCTGGCGGTCATGCTGACGTTGCCGAGTCTGAGGACTTTGCACAGGTCGGTAAGGACGAACCACGGCTCGCCGTCGATGGTGACGACGCGGACAGTGGCATCGCCGTAGGCGAAGGGGACGAGCGTGGCGCTCATGCTGCCACCGTCCGGCGAATCGCTGGGTAGGTGATGGCCTCGAGCGGGACGCCGAGGGCGTCTGCGAGCGCGCGTGCGGTCTGGGGTCCGGGCTGCTTCCGTCCGGCCTCGATGTTGGACAGGAATGCGCCCGACACTCCGACGTCCTTGGCGAGGCGAACCTGCTTCATCCCTACCGCGTTGCGGAGAGCGGCGACCGCTGCCCCGTTCACGAGTCTGGTTGCTTCCATAAGAAGAGAGTAGGAAAGAACAGGAAAGAAGTCAAGTAAGGAAACTAAACTACCAAGAAACTGGCAGTGACTAGGGTGCGCGCTGCGTAATTACAACGATGTGTTTCCCTGCTGAGCGGCTACTCTTTCCTCATGACCCCGAATCTTTCCCGATTTTTCCTGTCACCGTGGTGGACATGATCACCGGCCAGCAGCTCCGAGAGGCGCGACTCACCCACTTGCACCCTGCCGAGCGCGCCTACCTGACCCGCCGACTGGAGCACCACCATGACTGACCGTGATCTGATCGTCGCCGCCTACCGCAACCGCCTGCCAGACGTGGCGCTCGACGTCGGGGTGTCGGTCACAGCGCTGGTCACCCGGCTGATGCGGGTGCTGCGTGACCCGGCGACGGCGCCGTCGGTCGAGGTGGATGCGCTGCGGGCGCGGGTGGCGCGGCAGCGGGCGGTGAGGACACGCTAACCCAGCTCCCCCATGCGCTGCGCGATCGCCCTGTCGCGCTCGTCGGTGGCGACCTGGTACAGCATCGCCATCCCCGGCGTGGTGTGCCCGAGCCGCGCCATGAGTTCGCGGACGGTCGCGCCGGACTGAGCGGCCAGCGTCGCCCCCGTCTTGCGGAGGTCGTGGACGGACATGCCGGGCCGACCCACGGCCCGTGCACCCCGCTGATGGGCGCGGTAGATGGACCCATCGCTCAGTGGCCCACCGCCACGGGCTGGGAACAGCAGCTCGTCGCCGGTGGCGTCCGGGTGATGGGCATCCCAGTCAGCGAGCCACTGAGCGATCCCCTCAGCGATGGACGGCGGCAGGTGGGCTGTGCGGATACCGGCAGTGGTTTTGGGCGGCCCGATGTGCCACCGCCGCCCGCCGTCCGGGTCGGAGATGCGGGCGGCGGTGCGCTCGACGCGGATGGTGGTGGCGTCGTCGGAGATGTCGCAGCGCCGCAGTGCCCGCACCTCACCGGATCGCAGCGCCCCCCATGCGGTGATCGCGAGGATGACGCGCCACCGGTCGGGGACGGCGGCGAGGTAGGTGCGCAGCTCGGTGGGGCTGAGCGCGACTGAGCGGTGCGCCGGCGCAGGCTTCCCCGCCCCGCGGATGCGGCACGGATTGGTCGGGATCAGGCCATCCTCCACTGCATCGGAGAGGATGGAGCGCAGGAGCTGGTAGGCGTTGCCGTTCTGGGTGGCGGTGGCGGCGGGTAGTGCGTCGTACCATGCACGGACGGCCTCGGGGCTGATCTGACTCACGGCGATGCGTCCGAGGGTGGGGGCGATGACCTGCTGCACGAGGCGGCGGTACAGGGCGGCGGTGGAGTCGCGCAGCGGCTTGCGGGCACGGCGCTGACGTCGGGCGATGATGTCGGCGCAGTAGGCGGCGAGGGTGACGGCGGCGACCTCGGGGGCGCGGACGCTGGGAGCGATCCATGTGCCCCGGTCGATGGCGATCTCCTCATCGCGGAGCCATGCCTCGGCGTCGGAGCGCAGGAGGTAGGTGGAGGGTGCTCGGTGACGCTGCCCGTCGGGGCCGATATAGCTGGCCTGGTAGCGGTCTGAGGGGAGTCTGCGGAGGGTGCCGAATGCTCGGCGAGTGCGTGCCATGCTGACCACACTAGTGCACGTTAGATGCACGCGGGGCGAGAGGATCGGATATTTGCGCTCAGTGCGGAGAGGTTCAACTCCTCTCTCGCGCACAATAAGTCGAAGCCCCTGACTAGGTATGTCTCCTAGTCAGGGGCTTTTCGTTGTCTGCATTGGTCCGCAGGAGTGCTCATGAGACCGCATGGGACCGCATCACTAATGCACGCTAGATGCACAACCCACACACTCCTTTTCCCATTTTCCCCTTGCGCACCACCATGTAGGGGTGTAGACTGATGCTATCAGGACAGGGGGAGCGCCCCACCGATCATAGGAGCAGAGATGACCAGCATCACCACCGCCGCCGGTACCTACACCATCACCCACCGCGCCGAGAACAGCGCCCTCGTCGACATCATCCTCAACGGCCGCACGACCATCGCCTCGGGCATCCCCGCCGCCGACGCCGACGAGAAGATCGCCCGCCACACCGAGCTCGTTGCCTCACGCAAGGCCGTCCGCGAGGCGTGGGAAGCTCGCGGGATCATCATCGCCCGCGACGCCTCCGACATGCCCCGCGCCGCCCGGATGCGTCACATGAACCGCGTCGCCCTGTACCGCACCGCCGACGAGCAGCTCCTCGACCACTACGCCAGCATCGACGAGGTGCCGATGCCCGAGCCCACCACCGAGACTGTCGAGACCGCTGACGCCACCGTCGAAACCGTCGAGGTCGAGGCTGTGCGCGGCACCATCACCGACACCCAGATCGCCACCATCCTCGACCTGATCGCCGACGGCGCCCACGAGGAGGGCGGCTTCTATGCCGGCCCCACCACCGAGGCGGGTGTGCGGGCGATGAGCCGCGACGACGCGGCGACCTACATCACCAGCCTGACCGGGCGCTACTGAGCACCCACGACACGAGAGGACAGATGATGACCACCACATGGAGCGAGATGCGGTCCTACGCCACCGCTACCGCCGACCACACCGCCGCCTCGTACGGCGCGGCCCGCGCCTACTGCGCGGCCCTGTTCGACGGCGACGAGATCGAGAGGGACATGCTCAACCGCATCCGCCGCGAGCAGCGCGTCGCGTCGCAGGCCCTCACCGAGGCCCGTCAGGCGTACGCCGCCGCCACCGATCTGCTGGACACAGCAGAGGATGAGGGCATGGACCCCCAGCTCGCCGGCGTCATCCGCGCGAGCGTGGAGGGCGAGCTGAGATATCAGCGGGCTCTGTGGGATGTGCTCGACGCCGCGGCTGACCGGATCTGCTCGATCATCGAGCCCGTGGAGGTGTACTGAGATGCAGATCAGCCAGGTCAAGAGCGATGCATACTACCGCGCCAAGGTCGCCCGTCACCTCGCGAGCGTGGGCGCACCCGATGCCGACCCGACGCCGCTGGCCGAGTGGGCTGCCGACGTCGACCGGGAGGGGCGGATGCGCCGGTCCGCGATCATCGACCAGACCGGTGCCGTGATCGCTGAGTGTGTGCGGATCGGTGGCGGCATGCGAGTGGGGGCTGACTACCTGACTGATGAGGATGCTGAGCGGTACGGGCTGGAGCGCACCGAGCGGGGGTTGGCGATCGCTCAACTTCGGCGGATGCTGGATCGGCCACTGATCTGCGTGCGTCACTGGGAGGTCGCGTCCGGATCGAGCCCGCGATGATGTCGGGGGCTGAGCTGGCGGCGCTGAGGGCTGTGATGGGGCACTCCCTGGACTCGCTGGCGGCGGCGCTCCAGGTGAATCCTCGGACGGTGCGGTCGTGGGAGTCAGGTAGGGACCGGATCAGCGACCGGGCTGAGGGGCTGATTTGGGGCGAGCTGGCCCGCCATGACGAGGCGGTGGAGCGGATGCTGGACGCTGAGATGCCGATCGCGCTGTCGCGTGGACCTGTGGGGGATCGTCCTCGTGGGTGGTGGGCGGCGGCGGCTGGTCGGGCGATGCTGGCTGATCCTGATATCGAGGTGGAGTGGGCCTACGCCGCACTCCACAACCATGGCTAGATACATCGCCACGCGGGCCTGGCGTGACGCGTCCCGCATTCTCCAACGGCTCGACCACGACCTGGCGCATATGGGCCACGGCTACCTCCTTCGCGGTCGTCCCGTTGTGGACCCGGCGCTAGTGGTCGCAGAAACTGACTCTGGCGAGCCCTCCCCGGTCGCTTTCGGCAAGCCTCGCGCGCTCACAGCCAAACATCTGGCCCGGATTCTCGGCGGAGATCGCCAGCCCAGCGCGCACTTGGTCGACGGCGGCTGGCGCTGGTACCAGGTTTCAATGCCGGATGTCTACGGCTACATCAACGCCTCCTCTCAGAGGCAGGACGCCGTGGGCCACCTGGCGCTCGTGGCCAGCGTTGTCCCCTACTCCCAGCTCACGCTTTCCGAGGCTGTTGGCGTGACGCTCGACATGATGCGCCTCGACCCTCGACCGGAGCTGGGCCACCCGAGCAAAGCCGCAACCGATTGGGCGGAGCACGGCCTCGGCCTGATCGACTGTTGGCAGGCCCGCCAGCTGCGCTACCAAGGCCGCGGACTGGGCGACGTGGAGACCCTGGCGCGCCGGATCGACGCGCTGCGTGCCATGTGCGCCCGATGGCATGTCCATCAGGCCGAGATGGACCTCGCCGCCGCGAAGGACAAGCTCACGGCCCGCTGAACGTCCGGGATTCTGGCCGCGGGGCTCGCGGTTTCAGCCTGTAAAGAACGCCCCCGGCATCAGCCGGGTGCGGCCTTGGGTCTTCCCAGCACCCGCCCGATGTGATGACACACAATTTGCCCCCCCGACCACAGCGGTCGGGGGGGCAAATTTGTGTTCGGGGCGGGCTAGGTGGCTCCCTCATCCTCGTCAGCGGCATGGCGGGGGGCCACGCCACTGTCGTCCTGGTAGCGGCGCAGCAGGTACGCCAGCAGCGCCGTACCTGCGGCCTGGATCGCGGACCAGGTCCACACCTCCCACGACGCCAGCCAGTCACGCAGCGACGGGGCCGCGAGCGAGCCGACGAGGGTGGTGAGCACAGCGAGTCCGACAGCGATCGCGAGGCCCTGCCGCAGGGTCTGCCAGCCACGACGGGCGGCGATCGCCGGACGATCCTCGGGAGCGATGCTGATGGGGTTGGGGGTGGTGGTCATGGGAGTCTCCTCAGGCAGTAGGCGTGGACGGCTCGGTGTCGTCCACCGGATCAGGGTCGAGCCACAGGCTCGGGTCAATATGGTCACGGATGCGGTGCGGGACGCGGGGCATCCGGCCCCAGTCAGGGCGGCGGAGCATCCCGACC
>NZ_JBQKGN010000030.1:0-12734 GCF_052118785.1 Collinsella sp. LCP21S3_A9
GTGCCCCCTTCGTCGGTGATTTGTTGTTTAGTCGCTAGAAATCATATGACGGGGTATGGGCCGTGTTCCGCTATGCGGTTGTCAATTTGCGAAAGAAATTATGCGTCACCGGGGCATCGACCTGCGCCGATGCCCCCAACGTGGACACACATTTTGTCCTATAAGCCTTAGCCAACAGATTGCCTGCACAAAAAACATGGCCACCCGCAAAGGGTGGCCATGTAGATTCTATCTGCAAGAAATCTTTTGCGTGCGTGGTGTGCTTTCGCGCATCAGTCCTGCGCGCCTTCGCGCTTTCACACTCTAGCACGTTCATGCGTTCATACGTTCACGCTTTCCGCATTCTCGCGTTCGCGCTTTCGTACTGGTCTATGCGCCTGTACGAATTACCACGTGCGGGAATTCATCTGGCGGAACTGAGCAACGGTTGGAGCGTGCGAATTCATGCCGCCGTCAACGTTGATGATCTGTCCTGTGGTGTAGGTACTTTCATCGGAGCCAAAATATACGGCTGCATGAGCAATGTCTTCTGGGCAACCGTAGCGGTTAACCATGATGCTACCCAAGAAGATATCTTTGAGCATCTGAGGAACCTTCGCCTCGTTTTCTGGCGTAACAATCAGGCCTGGACGGATGCAATTGCAGCGGATGTTGTCTTTGCCGTATTGCAAGGCAACGTATTGCGTGAAGATGTCTACGCCCGCCTTGGCGCATGCATAAGCGGTAGAACCTAAGTCGCCTGCACATGATGCCATAGAGCCAATGTTTACGATTGCGCCGCCACCAATTTCTTTCATGTAGGGGATAGCGCACTTCGTTGCATAGAAGGTGCCGCGCAGGTCGCTTTCCAAAATAGCGTCCCACATTTCAAGGGTGAGCTCGTCAACACGACCGTCCTTGAGGGCAACGTTTGCTGCATTGTTTACCAAAATATCGAGCTTGCCGTATTGCTCTACAGTGTCTGCAATAAGCGCTTCGATGCTTGCTGGTTCGGTAATGTCGAAATAGTGGAAGCTTGCCTTGCCGCCTGCTTCAACAATTTGATCAACTACAACTTGGCCTTTTTCGGCACGACGACCACTAATAACAACCGTTGCGCCCTCGGCTGCGTATACCTTTGCGATACCGATGCCAATACCGCTGGTGGAACCCGTTACGATAGCAACTTTGCCTTCGAGTCTGCCCATTGTGTTCCCTTTCTCGTTCAAATAATCGATAAGGTATTTGTATTCCTTTTTTGCGTGTTTGTGAATATTTGCATAGAAAAAGCGGATGGCAGGCGTGTGGATTTCGGCAGGAAGGGAAGGGGCCGGCCGCGTTGCGTGCACTGCCGTATTCTTTTCTGCAGGAAAATATGTTGAGCTGCTCGTTTTTCTGTTTGAATAGTAGGCAGATTTAGCATGGTCAGAGGCTGCTAGCAAACAATTTACCCCCTCAACAAAACGCTTGCTCTCTGACATGCCATGCTCGCGCACAAAGTTGGGGCCTTCCCAGACGGGAAGGCCCCTTTGCTGATTATCTTAGCGCTTCATTTCAATGGAGCTGCACCAATGGTATCCGTGCTTATTTATAGTTGTTGCGTTTTCTGAACGTGAAGAGCGCCCCAGCACCGGCAGCGATCGCAACGCCGCAGATGCCCATTGCATAGAGGGCGGCGCTATCGCCGGTGTGAGGGAGATTGGATGCAGACTTATCGGAGTCGACCCCGACGATGGTCAGCTTGGCATCGTCGATGTTCACGGTGAACTGGTCGGTCACGTCATTGCCATCGGAATCGATGACGACAGCTTGGCCGGAAACCTTGACAGGGTACTCGCCTGCATCGGTGCCCGTTGCAGAAGCCTCAACGCCGGAAACGTAGAAGGTCTGACCATTGACCTGGAACTCCAGGGTCTCGAAACCGGATGCGGACTTCTCGGTGCCGTCGTAGGCCACGGACTTGGAATTGGGAGTGAGGGTGATCTGGTACTTCTCGCTACGGTCGGTAACGGTCAGGGTTCCGTACGTCTTGTTGATCTGATAGTTGTCCAGATTGGTTCCCTCGTTGGGGATGCATTCGAATGCATTCTCGGAGGAGCCGACGATCTCCTGCGAGCCGGTGAAAGAATAGGTGGCACCTTGGCCATCGACCCAACCAGTATCCCGGGCAGCCTCCCCAACGGTGACCTTGTGATTGGTCAGGGGCTTGCCGTCGTACTCCTTGGAACCACTCGCGGAGGTCAGGGTGACCACACGTGGTGTGATCTCCACTATACCTGTTTCAAACTTGGTAATATTGTAAGAGTCGGGACTACCCTTAATAAATATTATCTCAAACGTATTATTATTCGTTATGCCAACATTGGTCCGAGAACTAGTCGATATGCAATAAACATCGTCAAACGTAGCAAAACCAGGATCAACTGATACGGGACAGGCAAGAGGTTCGCCGTCATAGGTTTTTGAGACGTTTGTGGACTTAAGAGTTACGTTACGCTTTGTAATCTCGATTTCGAATCGTTCCTCATCCACATCACCTCCCGAAACCACCAAGGTCACGTGGCCGACTTGAGTTCCCATTACAGAAACGGTCTTGTGATTAGGATAAAGATTATCAAGATACGAGATTGCGACATCTCCACCGTCATTGTCACGAATATAATCCCATTTATATTCAGACCTTGATGTTATATTGGTATATTGTGCAGCAACGCCGTACTGAATCTTATCAGGGCCTTTGAATGCATTGCCAACGGGATCGCTTACCGCCCCGCCCCCATCAGCGAAAGCTGCGACGGGCAGAAAAGATGCTGCCAGAACTGCCGCCAGCATCACCCTCGCAAATCTTTTCGCAAGCGATTGGGAGAAAACTGCAGTTTCGACCTCTCCCCATTTGGAGAATTTGGAATCCATGAAGCTCATGTCTGCTCCAATCGCATCGAATTGAACCAACGTAAAACGCAACACGACGTACAGTGTGTTGCTGCGTTTTTTCGATTTGGTAAAGAATAACCGAATCTTTGTTGGCTATGCGTCGGTTGAATGTAATTACCCCTCTAATAAATCATATTTGTTACTTTTCTGCGCCACCAAACCAGATTCTGCCTCCTTCGAATTAGGCACCCACCCCATCAAGACCACGAAGCATCCCCGTCCAGAGCAAGCCCGAGCCGAGCAAGGGACATGCCCGAAAAGAATTCTCTGTTAACATGAAATGCAATGTTGCAATAGGGAACGCACGCTTGAATTGGAGGATACGATGAAGATACAGGTTAAAGAGACCTTGGCCAGGCGCCGGACGGTTTTCGTCCTCACGCTCGCAGCCATAGTCGGCGTTTGCGCTTTCACCTTCTCCGGCGCCCAGAATTACGCTTGGGCTGAAGGCGAGGGACCCATTGCCACTTGGAATGAAGTCAAAGCGCCGGGATATGGCGTCGTTAAAGCAAATGAAAAGAACCTTTCGCTTGAAATAAAAATAGATAGCTCGAACGATCACCTGGAGGCCCATTTCACGAATAACGGCGGAGATACAATTCACCCATCTGTCCTTGAGTTGACAACGGAAGATGGATCAGTATTAACCGCCTATTTTGGTGAAGATATTCTTCCTACCAATCAAGCAGCATCTTCCATTGAAGGCTCGAAACCCACTACCCGATTCACTAAAGCAGAGCTTTACGAAACCGTCACCGTGACCTTCAATATGAACAGCCACGGAGCCCAGATTGACCCCATTAAGGTCAAGAAGGGGACGTCCGTCACCCTGCCCGAGCCCACCGATACCGACTATGACTTCGGCGGCTGGTTCACCGATGAGAGCCTCACCACCTCGTTCAACGGCACCGCCGCTACAAGCATGACCGTCTACGCCAAATGGACCGAAAAGGAAAAGGTCACCGTTTCCTTCGAATCCGAATTCGGGACCGCACCTGAAGCCGTGACCGTGAACAAGGGCCAAGTCGTCGAACTCCCTGACCTCGGCACTGACGGCGACTACAAGTTCGTAGGCTGGATTCCTAAGGGCTCCGAAGGCACCGATCCCTTTATCGGCGAATACACCGCTAAAGAAAACATCACCTTCACGGCTGTCTGGGAAGCTCCCTCCACTCCCATCATCGAAATGGTCGATGTCACCTTCGACATGAACGGCCACGGCGACAGTGTGACCAAGCAGACCGAGAAGGGCAAGCCCATCACCCTTATCGATGATCCCACCGCTGAAGGCTACACCTTCAAGGGCTGGACCTACGACAAGGAAGGCAAGCAGGCCTTCGACCCCAAGAAGAACGCAGACCAGGACACTACCCTGTACGCCCAGTGGGAGAAGAATGCCGACTCCGCTCCCACCAACTCAACAATCCCCCGGACCGGTGACAACCAGATGGCACTCCTGGCATCCCTTTGCTTCAGTGCAGCAGCCCTGATAGCAGTCGGCATCGCGTTAGCCGCGTATCGCAAATGCAAGCACGTATAAAGCATACGTGACGTTACCGTTCTAATTCTCGATCTAAACAGAGGGGAGTCCCGCGGGACTCCCCTTCCCATTCGCGTACCTAATTACGCTGTTCCTACTAAAATTGGGAATTCTATTCCCAGTTTTCTCCTACTCCCACTCAATGGTCGCGGGCGGCTTGGACGTGATGTCATAGCACACGCGGTTGGCGCCGGGAACCTCGGCAACGATGCGGCCGGAAATGCGGGCCAGCACATCGTAGGGCAGCTTGGCCCAGTCGGCGGTCATGGCATCACTGGATTCGACGGCACGCAGGATGATCGGGCGCTGATAGGTGCGCTCGTCGCCCATAACGCCAACGGACTTGATGTCGGGCAGGACCGCGAAATACTGCCAGCAGCTGTGCTCGGAGTTGCGCTCGCCGGTCTGCTCAAACAGGCGCTGGTTGTAGGCGTCGAGCTCCTCGCGCACGATAGCGTCGGCGTTTTTGAGGATCTCGAGCTTCTCCTTGTCGACCGCACCGATGATGCGGATGGCCAGACCCGGGCCCGGGAAAGGCTGACGGAACACGATATGACCCGGCAGGCCCAGTGCCAGACCAAGAGCGCGGACCTCGTCCTTAAAGAAGTGATCAAGCGGCTCAATGAGGTCGAAGTGTACGCCCTCGGGGAACGGGATCAGGTTGTGATGGCTCTTGATGGTGGCCGTCTTGCCGCCCGTCTTGCGAGCGCCGGACTCGATGATGTCGGGGTAGATGGTGCCCTGAGCCAGGTACTTGACCGGCTTGCCATCGGTCTCGAGCTGCTGCGCCACGGCGAAGAACTCTTTCCAGAACTGAGTACCGATGATGCGGCGCTTCTCCTCGGGCTCGGTCACGCCGGCCAGAAGCTCGGCATAACGGTCCTCGGCGTGAACGTGGATAAAGTCGACATCGAACTGCTTGGTGAAGACCTCCTCCACCTGCTCGGGCTCGCCCTTGCGCAGCAGGCCGTGGTTGATGAACACACAGGTCATCTGCTTGCCCACGGCGCGAGCGCCCAGCGCAGCCACGACGGAGGAGTCGACGCCACCGGACAGGGCCAGAATCACGCGGTCGTTACCGACCTTCTCGCGGAACTCGGCCGTCATGGTCTCGACCAGGTTGTCCATGCTCCAGTTGGGCTCCAGGCCGCAGATCTCAAACAGGAAGTTGCTCAGCAGCTGCTGACCGTACTCGGAGTGCTTGACCTCGGGGTGGAACTGCGTGGTGAAAATCTTGCGCTCGGGGCACTCCATGGCGGCAACCGGGCACACGTCGGTGCTGGCGGTAACGGTAAAGCCCTCGGGCACCTCGGACACGGCGTCGCGGTGGCTCATCCACACGGTTTGCTTCATGGGCGTGGAGTTAAAGAGCTTGGCGCCGGCAGTGCGCGTAATAGTGGCGCGGCCGTACTCGCCCACCTCTGAGTGGCCGACCTTGCCGCCGAGCGTCACGGCCGTGATCTGATGGCCGTAGCAGAAGCCCAGGACGGGAAGGCCCAGGTCAAAGATGGCAGGATCGATGGACGGAGCGTCCTCGGCATACACGGAGGCCGGGCCGCCGGAAAGGATGAGCGCAGAGGCGTTCATCTCGCGAATCTCATCGGCCGAGATGTCGCAGGGAACAATCTCGGAATACACGTTGAGGTCGCGGACGCGACGGGCAATGAGCTGACCGTACTGCGCACCAAAGTCGAGTACGAGGACCTTTGCGGAAGCCTTTTGATCCATGGTTTCCCCCTCTTGTTGGCGGGGAGCCGATGCCCACCCGCGCGAATAAACGAGAATAACTTTCATAGTGTACACGTTATATGGGGTTTCTCGCCCCTCGCAGCCATCAGCGCACGGCAAACGCACGACCTGGGCCCCTATTTGACGGCAATTGAAGTGTTACCAAACGTTACAGATGATGTAATACGTTTGAACATTGGACGCCCTGTGCCACAATACTGCCGAACGACTCCGCCTCTGCGGCGGCAAATACGATAGGAATACCAGCATGAAGCGCATCCTTCTCATCGCCACGGGCGGCACCATCGCATCGACCGAGGACGGCAACGGCCTCTCCCCCGCCCTGACCGGTGAGGAGCTCGCCCAGAGCGTCCCCGAGATCTCGGGCCTCTGCGAGCTCGACGTCGTGCAGCCCATGAACATCGACAGCACCAATATGCGTCCGAGTGACTGGATGCGGATCCGCGACGTCATCGTCGAGGGCTATGCTGACCACGACGGCTTCGTGATTCTGCACGGCACCGACACCATGAGCTACACCGCGGCGGCGCTTTCTTACCTGATTCAGGACAGCCCCAAGCCCATCGTGCTCACCGGCTCGCAAAAGCCCATGGGCAACCCCTTTACCGATGCCAAGCTCAATCTGTACCAGAGCCTGCTCTATGCGCTTGACGAGCATTCGCACGACGTCTCAATCGTGTTTGGCGGTGTGGCCATCGCCGGCACGCGCGCCCGCAAGCAGCGCACCATGAGCTTTAACGCGTTCATTAGCGTCAACTATCCGCCCATTGCCTACATCCGCAACGACCGCATCGTGCGCAACGGGCTCCACGGCACCCACCAGAATGAGAGCCCGGTTCGTTTCTACGACAGTATCGACCCGCGCGTGTTTGTCCTTAAGCTCACGCCCGGCGTGAATCCAGGCATATTGGACGCCCTGACCGATAGCTACGACGCCGTAATTCTGGAGACCTTTGGCATTGGCGGTATTCCCGAGTTTGGCGAGTCCGGCGAGTCATTCCAGGAGGCGATTTTCCGCTGGGTCGATTCGGGTCGCACCGTCGTTATGACCACACAGGTCCCCGAAGAGGGCCTCGATCTGGGTGTTTATGAGGTCGGCCGTGCCTACGCCGACCATCCGGGTATTTTACGCGGCGACGATATGACCACCGAAACGCTCGTGGCCAAGACCATGTGGGCGCTCGGCCAGTCACGTGATGCGGCCGAAATTCAGCGCCTGTTCTACAGCCAAGTCAACCATGACCGCATCCCGATGGTGTAGCTAAAACAAAATCCGCCTCTTTGGGCCTTGTGGGGCACGTGGTACCTCTCGGAACGTGCAAAAAGCGGAGTTTTCAGCACCCGCCCCTTCCAGAAACGTTAAAACCGCTAGCTGTAAATCGCTTTTCGGTTCGATAGGCTTGTCCCACGCGTCTATTATTCCTCATAATAATGAATTTTGTGGATAATCCAAAACAGCAAGCATCGTATTTGCGCCTTCGGTTGCTGTCAATTTATTGAGGGATGCTGAATACTCGGGTTTTTGCACGCCGCCGTCGGGGGGACCCGTTCAGCAAACGACAAATCTAGCAAAAACGCCTACTCAATGCCCTCGAGAAGCTCTGACACCGTCATGCCAAGCGCGGGCGCAAGTTTAAATAAAATCTCGAGCGTGCTGTTTGCCGTTCCGCTTTCGATTTGATCGAGATAAGGTCGGCTGATTCCAACCGCCACGCAAAAATCGACCTTGGAGATACCAAGGGCCTTGCGCGTCCGCTCGACTCGCTCGCCAAGAATCTGTTTCGCATGTTCGTTCATGCAGACGAGTTTGAAATGGAGCAAAACAAAAACGTAAACTATAGTTTACGTTTTGCCCAATATACAGGAGTTTTCTATGTCGGGTTCTTCGGTCCGCATGTACCGAGCCACGCTTCGCACAAACAGCGCACCGCCCAAGCTCGTCGTCGTTGAAGCAGAATGCCTTTCGCCCGATGAGCGCACAGCATTTGCATTGCTATCAAGTCGCGTCGCCGCCGTTTTGGTCCCTTGCCCGGCGCAAGGTGAACTTGCCATCCAATGCCAAGCGCACGGCTGCTCACTCAATCAGGCTGCCGTAATCACAACCAGCCAGTGTGGCCTGCCCCTTCTCTTGGAAGCCGGTATCGCGCTCTGCCTTCGCGGTGCCGGATACGAAAACGAGGCCGCCGCCGATGTGGTCTTTCAACCACGATCGAGCGGCGGCCTCGCAGCAGCCATCGAATATGCTTGCAGGCTCGTTGCCTAAAGGCGCAAGCTAAAAGCCCAGGCCAAAGCCTGTGCCGGTAATCGCCGAATACATAAAGTAGACGTTAATTACGTTGAGGAATGCGCCCGTGATGCAGCCGTTTCGCAGGTAGCGCTCGCACACGATGCGCGCCATGGCGGCGGAGTCCTCATTGTTCTTTGCCTGGCGTCCCGCCGTAAAGTACGTCGCCACGCTCAGCAGCAGGTTGAGCACCGGCAATGCCAGCAGCTCGTAGCTCTTGCCCCAGCGCGTCACCTCACCGGCGGCATTAAACTTTGTTGCCACCTCGGGACCAATGTTGGGGATTACAAACGCTGCGACCACCAGCGGAAGCACTGCAAGCACCAGCAGCGCGATGCCCATGTAGCCAGCTTTTTTTCCATATTTAAACATGCTCGCCGTCCTTACACGTTAAAGCGGAAGTGCACGACGTCGCCATCGGCCATGACATACTCTTTGCCCTCGATGCGCAGCTTGCCTGCAGCCTTGGCGCCTTGCTCGCCACCGAGCTCGATGTAGTCGTCATAGCCAATGACCTCGGCCTTAATAAAGCCGCGCTCAAAGTCGGTATGGATGACACCGGCGGCCTGCGGGGCGGTCGCGCCCTGACGCACCGTCCAGGCCTTGACCTCCATCTCGCCAGCCGTAAAGAACGACTGCAGACCGAGCAGCTTGTAGGCTGCCTGCGCGAGCACGTCCAGGCCGGGCTGCTCCAGGCCCAGGCTCTCCAGGTAGTCGGCCGCATCCTCGGGATCGAGCTCGGAAAGCTCGGCCTCGATCTTGGCGCAGATCGGCAGTGGCTTGACGCCATCGATGGGCGCCAGGTCCTCGTTGAGCATGTCCTCGTCCACGTTGGCCACATACAAGATGGGCTTCATGGTGAGTAGGAACAGGCCCTTCGCAGCGGCGCGCTCCTCGTCGGTCATCTCCATGGACGCGGCGCGCTTGCCCTCGTTGAGCCAGGCGAGCAGGCGCTTGGCGACCTCAAACTTGGGCATGAGCTCCTTGTCGCGCTTGGCCTCCTTCTCGAGCTTAGGCAGCTGCTTTTCGAGCGTGCCCATGTCGGCCAGGATGAGCTCGGTCATGATGGTGTCGGCATCGCCGGCGGGATCGACGAACTCGCCCGTGCGACCCACCTCACGCATGACGTTGGGATCCTTAAAGTAGCGCACGACCTCGCAGATGGCGTCGGTCTCGCGAATGTTTGCCAAGAACTGGTTGCCCAGGCCCTCGCCCTCGTTGGCACCCTTCACCAGGCCCGCGATGTCGACAAACTCGACCGTAGCCGGCACAATGCGGCCAGGGTTGACAATGTCGGCGAGCTTTTGCAGGCGGCTATCGGGCACATCGACGATACCCACGTTGGGGTCGATCGTGGCGAACGGGTAGTTGGCGGCAAGGCCGGTCTTTTTGGTAAGCGCGGTGAACAGCGTCGACTTGCCCACGTTGGGCAGGCCCACGATACCGATGGAAAGGGACACGACAGCTCCTTTTGGTACAGGTACTTCAAACTGCATAAGTATAGCGCCGCCACAGCATCCGGGCGAATCCGGACACCGCGGCGGCGCAAATGAAGCAGAGATTGGGGTAGCTGGCTAGTCCGCGAGCTTCTCCACCTGGTCGAGCATCTTGTCGAGCTTGGCCTTCGCCTCGGCTTTTACCTTTTGGGCCTCTTCGTGGGCTTTGGCCTTCTGAGCGGCCTTTTCCTCGGCTTCGGGGTCGACGACAACCAAGTTGGACGCATCGTGTTCGACCAGCTTGAGCGCATGTTCGGGACAAACCTTGACACAGGCACCGCAGCCCAAGCAATACGTGGACTCCAACGCGAAGCGGCCGCTTCCCACCAAATCGCAGGCGAACGTGGGGCATACATTGACGCACTCGCCACACGACGTGCACTTGTCAAAATCGCACTCAGGCGTACTCACCTGCATGTTCTGGGCAAGCTCGGGATGGTTCTGCAGCGTCGAAAGCACCAGCTGCCGCCCATGCGTGAGCGAACGGCGACGCTTTGCCGTCGTGGTGCCGCACATGGTGTTGAGCGTGCGCTCCAGCTGGGTAATCTGATGGCGATGGGCCTTCAACTTCTGCGTCACCGAGGCCAGCGCCGCCGTCGCCGGGTTGAGCTTGGTCACCGTCAGACCCGTCGTGCGGGCAATCTTTTCCATGTACTCCTTGCGCTCGTACTCGCGAAGCTTATGGCACTTGAGGTTCTTGGGGTCGACCTCCAGGCCCATACCCGTGCCAGACCACTCCTCAGCCTTCGCAATCGCCTCGCCCAGGATATCCTCGCCGCCGGTGTTGCGGCATTTATCGCACACGCCCAGAGGAAGGTACACACTCACGTTGGGATAGTCCGCCAGTACCGAGAACCAGGTCTCGGCCGTAATATCGCCCACGCAGGCAACGACGACCTCGTTCTCGCGCGGCATGCGCTTGAGGGCGCGTGTGCAGGTGACGTAGGCGGTCTCGTGGCTCGTTGCCGCCGAGACAATGTCGTCATACAGGTTTTTGGGCGCCAGGCGCGGCGAGATGATTGCCTCGGTCGGACAGACAGCGGCGCACAGGCCGCACTTGCGGCAGGAATCGAGAATCTCGATGGAGTCTTCCTCGACCTCGATAGCGTTGACCGGGCACACATCCATGCACGCAGTGCAGCCGCTCTTTTCGTTTTTGCAGGTCAGGCACGGAATGGTGTTGCCGCGCGGACGCTCCTTGTAGTCGGCAGGATTCCACTGCGGCGCCGACGGATCGAGCGCATCGGTCACACCGCCAAGCGGGTTTTTAAGAAAGTCGAAACCCTTGCTGATCTCGATAATGTCATCAAACAGATCGTGTTCCTGCGCCATGCGCGGCCCCTCCCTGAGCAGTGCAAACAAGCAAGAGATAATGATACGCCATCGGCCCACGCCTCGGGCAAATTACATGCGGCGCATCTTTGAGACAAATGGCCTATCGCCGCCTCGATTGCACAAGGTCAATCAAGCGCCAAGCTATGCCTCGCACATGAGCTGCACGAGCTTTTGTTTGGTCACCTTGGCCTGTTCGTTTGCCATATTGCGCTCGTTCTTAAAGGTTGCGTCCGCAACGCTCAGCAGGTCGGCATCGGAAATCTCGCCAAGGCCCAGCTCCTCGAGTGTCGTCGGCAGACCAACGCGCCGGCAAAACTCGAGCACCTGATCAAGCTCGGGCGCGCGCTCCAAACGAAGCTGCACCACCAGGCCAAATGCCACGGCCTCACCATGCATGGCCTTGCACTCGGGCAGAATCGTCAGGCCGTTGGCGATGGCATGCGCCAACGCCAAGCCACCGCTCTCAAAGCCGACGCCCGAGAGTAGGATATTGCACTCGATCAGTCGCTCAACCGCCGGCGATATACGGCCCTTTTTGAGATCGCGCTTGGCAGCGACACCAAACTCCATAAGCGTGTCATAGCAGGCACGAGCCGCAACCAAGGCCAAGTGTCCCGGCGCGCCACCGTGCTCGTTGGCGCCGTGCGCCGCGGCGCACGAACGAGCCTCGAAATACGTTGCCAGTGCGTCGCCCATACCAGCGACCGTCATACGCAGCGGGGCTGCCGCGACCACGCCGGTATCGACCACAACCAAATCTGGATTCTTTTCGAGCATCAGATAGCGGTCGAACGACCCATCCTCGTGATACAGCACCGAAATCGCGCTGCACGGGCCGTCCATCGAAGCCGCCGTGGGGCATACGCACAACGGCAACTCGGCATAAAACGCAACGGCCTTGGCGATATCGAGCATCTTGCCGCCGCCAATACCCACCACCATGTCGCAATACTCAGCCTGGGCTTCCTTAGCCATTTCGACAACGGCCTCTTCCGTACACGGACCGTCATAAATCTTAAAGAACGGCTCGCTTAGATCTTCGTCCAGAAATCCATCGACGATCTGCCTGCACAGCCGATCCTCGGTGCCTTGGTCAAACAGGACATAGGCGGAGCATCCCAACCACGACAGGTATCTGCCCTGACGCGAAAGTTCGCCCGGCCCCTGAACATACCGGCCGGGACCGCCATAAACCATAGGAAGCGCCATACGAGAATCCGCCCTTCATCAAACAACGATTGGTGCAAAGCCACCTGTCCCCTTGTGGCAACTTGGCGCATTGAGGACAGGTTAGATTGCACCATAGAAGACGATATGAGAAAGCCATTTGGGTCGCCTCCCCCGCGGCGCAGCTTCTTTTCGCGGGCTCGGGATGCCACAATGGGCTTTGAGTATCGGCCCGTGCGGTAGCCCTTAC
>NZ_JBQKGN010000031.1:0-11576 GCF_052118785.1 Collinsella sp. LCP21S3_A9
AGTTCCGTTAGCGCAGTTGGTGAAAGTGCGTTAGCGGGGTCGGCGAAAGCGCGTTAGCGCATTCGGCGAGATGCGTTTGCGAAAGTGGTCAATTTTAGATTAGCGCTAACACCTGTCGCCGTCGACCATCTACCGCTGGGTCTCGGCGGGCTACGACGGCATGACCAGCATGGAGCTCAGGCGCAAGGTCGGCTACAGGCCGAGGAAGCGCGCCGCGGGCCGGGCGGCGACCCGCCACTCCGCCCGCAGGTCGCATGCCGCGTTCCTCGCCCTCGGGGAGGACGCGTGCGCCGCGGCCTGGGAGATGGACACCGTCGAGGGGGCCCGGGAGGACTCCGCCTGCCTGCTCACGCTGCTGCACCGCCCCAGCAGGCTCCAGCTCGCGCTGCCGCTGGAGGAGAAGACCGCCGGGTGCGTCGCGGGCGCCCTGGAGGGCGTCCGGGCCATCCTCGGCGCCGACGGGACGCGCCGCGTGTTCCGCGCCGTCCTCACCGACAACGGCGCCGAGTTCTCCGACGAGGCGGCGGTCGCGGCGCTGCTCGGCGAGGGGCCGGGCGAGACGAGGCTGTTCTACTGCGACCCCAGGCGCAGCGACCAGAAGGGCGCCTGCGAGCGCAACCACGTCGAGATCAGGAAGCTGCTGCCCAAGGGCGCCGGAATCAGGTTCGACCGGCTCGCCCCGGCCGACCTGGCGCTGGCCATGTCGCACGTGAACTCCGAGCCCCGCGGCGCGCTCGGCTTCGCGACGCCCGCGCGCGCCTTCAGGGCGATGCTCGGGGAGGACGCGGCGGCGCTGCTGGACGCCTACGGCGTGGGGGACGTGCCCATCGGCGATCTCGACCTGACGCCGGGGCTCATCGAGAGGGCGCGCGCAGAGAGGGGCGATGCCCCGCTGGCCTAGCCTAGGAGAAAAAACGGAATAGACGGACCGACCGTCCGGCTGAGTCTGGGAAGAGGTGCCGGGCGGCGGGCGGGGCATGGCCACCGGACCCATCGAAACACATCTCCACCATTCCTTCAACTGGGAAAATGGCGCCCCCGGGGCCCGGATAGGACCTCGGGGGCGTTCGGTTAACTGCGGGAGCGTGCCGTCAGCTCAATGTGTTCGGTTGAGATCGGAAATCAACCATTGCATCGCTCCGTCGTTTGCCCAACCGTGCCGAAACCAATCGATGACCTGCGTAATCGGCCCAGGCGAACTGTTCAAATGAGGTAGTTACGGACGGTCGGGAATCAAGTTTAATAATTCAAAATGTCGCGTTGTACCGCTGGTATGCATTTTGCGACCGCAGCCATGCTGCGAGCGACTTGCGTTTATCTGGCAGAAAGTCGGTATGTACCCGCCCTTGTCCTCAAATCCGTCAAGCTCTTGGACAGCATTTGGTTGGAATATGCAAGAAAGGCCGTGCGAGTATGGGCATATGTGGAGGTCATGAGGTTGTAGCTGCATATTCTTGCAGCCTGGGAGGTTGAAAGATACTATTACCAAGTCTTTTCCTGCTTCAGGCGCACCTTCACGACCTGAAGCCACATTTGTCCAGAGGAGGTGACAATATGAAGGCTTATGAACTGCTGTTCTTTGTTGACCCGTCGCTCGACCCCGAGACTCGTCTCGCTGTTATGAAGCGTATCGATACCACGATCGCTGAGGGCGCTGGCAAGGTCGACTCCGTTGACGAGTGGGGCAAGCGCAAGCTCGCCTACGAGATCAACGACCTCACCGATGGTGACTACACCCTCATCAACTTCCACGCAGATCCTACCCAGATCGCCGAGCTTGATCGCGTCCTGCGCATCACCGACGCTGTGGTCCGCCACATGATCGTCCGTCGCGACGACCAGGAGTAAGACTGTCGTTTTGGACTGGGCTTGTGCCCCAAGAGGAAGTAGTGAGTAATGAGCATCAATCGAGTGAACATCACCGGTAACCTCACCCGCGATCCCGAGCTGCGCGCCACTGCCGGCGGAACCCAGGTTCTGTCCTTTGGCGTCGCCGTGAACGATCGCCGCCGCAATGCGCAGACTGGCGAGTGGGAGGACTATCCCAACTTTGTCGACTGCACTATGTTCGGCACCCGCGCCGAGGCCGTGAGCCGTTTCCTGGCAAAGGGAAGCAAGGTCGCGATCGAGGGCAAGCTGCGCTACAGCTCTTGGGAGCGCGACGGTCAGCGCAGGAGCAAGCTTGAGGTCATCGTCGATGAGATCGAGTTTATGAGCTCCCGTGGTGGCCAGGGTGGCTACGATCAGGGCGGTTACGCCCCCGCAGCTCCCGCGCCCGCAGCGCGTCCTGCCGCACCGGTGGCTACGCCGCCCGCGGTCGACGTCTACGATGAGGACATCCCGTTTTAAGGGTTGTTCACCTATTTTTGAGTGAGAGGCGGCTTCGGTTCGCCGAAGTTGCCAAATGAAAGGTATTTTGACATGGCTAATGATTTTTCTGCACGTCAGCCGCGTCGTAAGTACTGCCAGTTCTGCAAGGAGAACACTGAGTTCATCGACTATAAGGACACTCAGCTTCTCCGTAAGTACATGACCGACCGTGGCAAGATCAAGCCCCGTCGCGTCACTGGCGCTTGCACGCAGCATCAGCATGACATCGCCAACGCCATCAAGCGCGCCCGCGAGATGGCTCTCCTGCCGTACACCGTCCCCGTGGTTTCCTCTCGTGGCAACCGCGACCGCGGCTAAGAAGGGAGACGCATCATGAAGGTTATTCTTCTCGATGAGATCAAGGGCAAGGGCGGCGAGGGTGACGTCGTAGAGGTCGCTCAGGGTTACGCTGAGAACTTCCTGTTCCCCAAGAAGCTTGCTGTTGCCGCCACCAAGGGCAACCTCAAGCAGCTTGACGAGCGTCGCAACAACATCGCCAAGCGCGAGGCCGTCCGTCTGGCTACCGCCAACGAGACCAAGGCTGCCCTCGAGGGCAAGCAGGTCACCGTCGACGTCAAGGTCGGCGACGAGGGCATCCTCTTTGGCTCCGTCACCGCCGCTATGATCGCTGACGCCATCAAGGATCAGCTCGGTATGGACATCGACCGCAAGCGCGTCGAGCTCGGTAAGCCCATCAAGGTTGCCGGTGCCCACACCGTTGCCATCTCGCTGTACCGCGAGATCAAGGCCGAGGTTGTCGTTCTCGTCGGCGTTACCGCCGAGGAGCTCGCTGCCGAGGCTGAGGTCGAGGAGGCCGCTGAGGTCGCCGAGGCCGAGACCGCCGAGGTCGAGACCGAGGCTGCTGCTGAGTAGCATTTGCTGCAACGCAACAATCTTGTTCTAAGAAGGGCGCTCTGGGAGACCGGGGCGCCCTTTTATTTTTTGCGCTGAGTGGGCGTCACGTCATACATTGAGATGTAGTTCCACATAAGGGACCGTTCATCCGTTTGGTTCGGTGATGATTGTTAAGGCGCGCCTCGATTTAAAGCTGTGGCTGATACTATGGATGCTCGCAAGCGATATGAATGAGGATGCTCATGGCATATGACGATAGGGAGACATGGCTGACGGTCGAGGACCGCGGCTCCAAGTTGGGTCTCCCCCAAAACCAAGATGCAGAGGCCAACGTACTGGCCGCCATGCTGCTATCGCCCGAGGTGGTCGAAGAAGCCCAGGTCGAGCTGCAGCCCGATGATTTCTACCGGCCCATTCATAAGACCATCTATACCGCGATGGTCGATATGTACAACAGTCGCATTCCCATCGACTCCATCTCGCTGATCGATTACCTGCGAAGCATCAACAAGCTCGATGCCGTGGGCGGCGAGGCGTACATTTTGGAGCTGATGGGTCAGACCCTGTCGCTCGTCAACTGGCAGCACCATGCCGCCATCGTTCGTCGCGACTCGATGCTGCGTGAGCTGATTGGCGCCACCAACGAGATTAACGCGCTGGCCTATAACGCCCCCACCGATACCAAAGAGATCGTGGAGCTGGCCGAGAGCAAGCTGCTCAAGGTTACGGCGCGCGAGGTTAAGTCGAGCTACAAGACACTGACCGAGTTTATGGTCGAGGCCTATAACGAGGCCGAGGAAGTGTGCCAGGCCGGTGGCCAGGCAGCGGGCGTGCCCACGGGCTTCCCGTCACTCGACCGCATGCTTATGGGCTTCCGTGAGGGCCAGCTCATCATTATCGGCGCCCGCCCCGCCGTGGGTAAGACCTCGTTCGCTCTAAACCTGGCGCTCAATGCCGCCGCTGCGGGCTACACCGTCGGCTTTTTCTCGCTGGAGATGTCGGGCAAGGAAATTGCCCAGCGCCTGATTTGCGCCTATGCCATGATTTCGATCAGTGATTTTCGCATGGGTCGCATTAGCCCCGAGCAGTGGGCCAATATCAACGAGGCCACGCAGACCTTGTCCAAGCTCGATATTCTGATTGACGATACGCCCGGCACCACGGTGACCGAGATTCGCGCCAAGAGCCGCCGCATGCTCCACAACAAGGAGAAGGCCATCATTATCTTGGACTACCTGCAGCTGGTGAGTCCTCCGCCGGGACGCCGTTCCGAGAGCCGCACCGTCGAGGTCTCCGAGATGTCTCGTGGCTTAAAGATTATGGCCAAGGAACTCAAGATCCCGCTGATCGCGCTGTCTCAGCTGTCGCGTCAGGTCGAATCCCGTACCGGCAAGCGCCCGCAGCTTTCCGACCTGCGCGAATCGGGCTCCATCGAGCAGGACGCCGATATCGTCATGTTCTTGGACCGTTCCGCCGACGAGGCCGAGGCCTCGCGCGACGACCGACCCGACGAGGGCGTCACGCGTATTGTCGTGGCCAAGAACCGTTCGGGCCCGATCGGCGACGTCGACCTGATGTTTCTGCCGGCATCTACCAAGTTCTATGAGCTTGATGGGGTGCATACCGAGGAGTAGGACAGGCGCCCGTTGCACGGGTATACTGGGAATGTTTTGTGCTTCTGCCCGCCGTGTGGCGCGCAGACAGTCCATGTATGTAAGGAGTAAACATGCCGTCAACCGTTTTGGTCGGTGCCCAGTGGGGCGATGAGGGCAAGGGTAAGATCTGCGACCTGATCGCCGGCGACTTCGATGCCGTCGTGCGCTATTCGGGCGGCAACAACGCCGGCCACACCATCGTTGTCAACGGCAAGAAGTACGGCCTGCACCAGGTGCCCTCCGGCATCATGTACGCCGACCACGTGTCGGTGATTGGCAACGGCTGCGTCGTCAACCCCAAGGTTGTCCTTGAGGAGATCGACATGTTCGAGGCCGATGGCATCACCACCAAGAACCTCAAGATCAGCGGCAACGCACACGTGATCATGCCGTATCACGTCGACCTGGACGGCGCCTTTGAGCAGAAGCTCGGCAAGAAGAGCATCGGTACCACCAAGCGCGGCATTGGCCCGTGCTATCAGGACAAGATGGCTCGTATTGGCCTTCGTATGCAGGACATGCTGGACGAGGAGCTCTTCCGCGACAAGCTGGAAACCGCTCTTGCCCGCGTGAATCCCGAGCTCGAGCTGCTTTACGGCCTGCCCACCTACACCGTGGACCAGATCTGTGAAGAGTACCTGCCCATGGCCGAGCGCCTGCGCCCGTACATCACCGAGACGAGCCTGCTGCTCAACAACATGATCGATGAGGGTAAGACCCTGCTCTTTGAGGGCGCCCAGGCAACATTGCTCGATATCGACCATGGCACCTATCCGTTTGTCACGTCTTCTAACTGCACCGCCGGCGGCGCGATCACCGGTTCTGGTGTTGGCATGAAAAACGTCGACCGCGTGCTGGGCGTCATGAAGGCCTACATCACCCGCGTCGGTGCAGGCCCCATGCCCACTGAGCTTTCCTACGAGTCCGAGGCCGGCCATACGCTGACCGAGGAGGGCTATGAGTACGGCGTGACCACCGGTCGCCGTCGTCGCTGCGGCTGGTTTGACGGTCCCATCGCCAACTACGCCTCGCGCGTCAACGGTCTTACCGACATCGCCCTGACCAAGCTCGACGTGCTTTCGGTCTTCGACACCATTAAGGTGTGCGTGGCCTATGACGTCGACGGCGAGCGCTACACCAGCGTGCCCGAGCACCAGGTGCGCTTTGAGCATGCCAAGCCCATCTACGAGGAGCTTCCCGGCTGGAAGTGCGATATTACCGGCTGCCGCAGCTTTGAGGAGCTGCCGCAGGAGGCTCAGGACTACGTGGCATTTGTCGAGGATCTGGCGCACACGCGCGTGACGTTTGTCGGTGTTGGCGCCGGCCGCGAGCAGATCATCAACCGATTCTGGAAGTAATCGGCGTTATTTGGTTATTGCGATATACCCCTTCGCAGCCCGGACGGGCGGCCGAGGGGTATATTTGCTTGTAATGGGCCCGCATGGTTGACGGGCCGTTAATCCATAGAGGAGGCACCTTTGAAGGCGGACACTCAAACCATCGACATCCTGTTGTTGGGCAGCGGCGGCCGCGAGCATGCTTTGGCAGCCAAGCTCGCGGCATCACCGCGCGCCGGCAAGCTCTACATCGCCCCGGGCAACGGCGGCACCGCGAGCTGCGGCGAGAACGTGGTTCTCGACGATTGCGATCCTGCTGCCGTGGCGGCGTTTGCACAGAGCCACGGATGCGGACTCGTGGTGATTGGCCCCGAGGCTCCGCTCGTGGCGGGCGTGGCCGACGCCGTGCGCGCGGCGGGTATTCCCTGCTTTGGCCCGGGTGCCGAGGGCGCTCAGATGGAGGGCTCTAAGCTGTTCTCCAAGCAGCTCATGGAGCGCGCGGGCATTCCGACGGCCGCCTACGGCTCGTTTACCGACGAGGCTTCGGCTCTCGCCTATGTGCGCGAGCAGGGCGCTCCGCTGGTCGTGAAGGCCGACGGTCTTGCCGCGGGCAAGGGCGTTATTGTGGCAACCGAGCTTTCGCAGGCCGAAGAGGCCGTGCGCGAGTGCTTTGGCGGCACCTTTGGCGACGCCGGCAACACCGTGGTTATCGAGGAGATGCTCGTTGGCCCCGAGTGCTCGCTGCTGGCCTTTACCGACGGCAAGACCGTGCGCCCCATGGCCACCTCTCAGGACCACAAGCGCGCGCTTGAGGGCGACCTTGGTCCCAACACGGGCGGCATGGGCGTTTACAGCCCGGTGCCCATCGTGACCGACGAGGAGCACGCCACCATGGTGAAGGTCATGGAGCAGACCGTGGCCGAGCTCGCCGCCGAGGGCATCGATTACCGTGGCTGCCTGTACGGCGGCTTTATGCTTACCCCCGCCGGCCCCAAGGTGCTGGAGTTTAACGCCCGCTTTGGCGACCCCGAGACGCAGGTCGTGCTGCCGCGCCTTAAGAACGACCTGGTCGAGGTCATGCTTGCCTGCGCTAACTGCGAACTCGACCAGATTGAGCTCGATTGGCGTGACGAGTGGGCGGTGGCCGTTGTCCTGACGAGCGCAGGCTATCCCGGCAGCTACGAGAAGGGCAAGGTCATCACCGGCATCGAGGATGCCGAGGCCATGGAGAACGTGACCGTGTATCACGCCGGCACCGCCGTGGTTGACGGCCAGCTCGTGACCAACGGCGGCCGCGTGCTCGCCGTGACCGCGCTGGGCGACACGTTCGAGAACGCTCGCAACCTTGCCTATGAGGCTTGCGAGAAGATCGATTTTGAGGGCAAGACCCTGCGTCACGACATTGGCCTGCGCGCGCTGCGCGGCCGCGACGCCTGGGATGCTTAAAATCCGAGAGGAATGAGACGGATGGACGAGAAGAACGAAGAGCTCGTGGACGCGCAAATTGTCGAAGAGGACAGCCACATGTATGGGCACGCCGAGGGCGAGCCTGGTGGCGAGGTCGCTGACGAGCCGGCGCTGGTGCTGGGCGACGACGACCCGCACGATGCCGAGCTGCATGAGAAGATTCTTTCGGAGGAGTGCGCCTGGAAGGGCAAGATCCTCGACGTCCACCGTCTTGAGGTTGAGCTGCCCAACGGTCACCGCAGTGCCCGCGATATCGTTCGCCATCCGGGTGCGGCGGCCGTTGTGGCGCTGACCGAGAGCGGCAAGATCGTACTGGTGCGTCAGTACCGCACCGCCATCGACCGCGTGACGGTTGAGATTCCCGCCGGCAAGCTCGACCCAGGCGAGGACCCGCTCGATTGTGCCAGGCGCGAGCTGCATGAGGAGACGGGCTTTAAGGCCGGGCGCATTCGCTTTTTAACGTCTATTGTCACGACCTGCGGTTTTTGCGACGAGATTATTCACATCTACCTGGCCACCAAGCTCGAGTTCGATGCGCCCAACCCCGACGATGACGAGTTTGTCAACGTTGACCTGGTGCCGCTGCACGAGCTGATCGATGCCGTGCTCGACGGCAAGATTGAGGATGCCAAGACCGTCGTGGGCGCGCTCGCCTGCGACAGCATCGCGCACCGCCTTGGTGGTTCTGAACTGTAACGAGTGGGGATAGCCCTGGGACAAGTACTACTGATTGCTTTGTCCCAGGGTTTTACGTTGCTGATATTTCTTTGAGGATCACATGCTGAAGCGTTTTCTGTCTTACTACAAGCCCCAGATGGGGCTTTTTGTTGCCGATACCATTTGCGCCCTGGTGCTCGCCGCCATTGACCTGGCGTTTCCCATTATCCTGCGCAATCTGTGCGGCGGGCTGTTTACCCAGGGCCAGACTGCCATTATGCAGGCGCTCGGTATGATCGCGGTGGGACTGGTGCTGATGTATGCCACCCGCTGCGCCTGCCGCTACTTTGTGAGCTATTGGGGCCACGTGATGGGCGCGCGCATGGAGTCCAAGATGCGCGAGGACTTGTTCGATCAGTACGAGCGTTTTAGCTTTGCGTACTTTGATCGCAACAGCTCGGGTGACATGATGAGCCGCGTGGTCAACGACCTGTTCGATATCTGCGAGGCGGCGCACCACGTGCCCGAATGGATCATTATTTGCGGTATCGAGATCATTGGCTCGTTTGTGATTCTGTTTACCATTGCGCCGGTGCTCGCGCTCGCCATGGCCGTGGTGACGGCGGTGTTCGCGGTCATTATGTTTTGGCAGAATATGCGCATGCGCGAGGTCTTTAGCGATAACCGCAAAAAGATCAGCGGCATCAATGCGCAGCTGCAGGATTCGCTGGCGGGCATGCGTGTGGTCAAAAGCTTTGCCAATGAGCAGACCGAACGCTCTAAGTTCCGTGCCTCTAACGATCGCTACCTTTCGTCCAAGGAAAACATGTATCACGCCATGGGCGTCTACACTGCGACGTATGGTCTGCTCTCGGGCGTGCTCTATGTAATCGTGGTGCTGCTGGGCGGTTGGCTCGTTGCCCAAGGCCAGCTGCAGGCGGTCGATATGGCAACCTTCGCGCTCTACATTTCGCTGTTCTGCACGCCGCTTGAGACGCTCGTCAATTCGGCCGAGACGTATCAGAAAGCCATCGCCGGCTTTAAGCGCATGGACGAGGTGCTCTCGACTGTCCCCGATATTCAGGATAAGCCGGGTGCTGCGGATCTGCAGGTGACGGCCGGCGCTGTTGAGTATCGCGACGTGTGCTTTAGCTACGAGGATGTCGAGCTGGGCGCGGGCGACGGGACGCGTCCCGTTATCGACCATATGGATCTGTCCATTAAGCCCGGTCAAACCATCGCTTTGGTTGGTCCCTCGGGCGGCGGCAAATCAACGACTTGTTCGCTGTTGCCGCGCTTTTACGACGTTGCCGCCGGCTCCATTAGCATTGACGGCCAGGATGTGCGCGACGTGACGCAACGTAGCCTACGCCAATCCATCGGCCTGGTGCAGCAAGATGTCTATCTGTTCGACGGAACGATTGGCGAGAACATCGCCTATGGCAAGCCGGGCGCCACGGCAGAAGAAATCGCCGAGGCGGCCCATCGCGCCAACATCGATGCTTTTATCGAGTCGCTTCCGCAGGGCTATGACACCGTGGTGGGCGAGCGCGGCAGCCGTCTTTCTGGTGGTCAAAAGCAGCGCGTCGCCATCGCGCGCGTGTTTCTCAAAAATCCCAAGATCCTTATTTTGGATGAGGCGACCAGTGCTCTGGATAACGAGAGCGAGGAGGCGGTGCAGGAGTCGCTCGAGCGCTTGGCGCGTGGCCGCACCACGATCATCATCGCTCACCGTCTCTCGACCATTAAGCATGCCGACGAGATTGCGACGGTTGAGCATGGTCGCGTTGTGGAACGTGGCACGCACGAGGAGCTTCTCGCCCGTGGCGGCACTTATGCCCGTTACTATCGAATGCAGTTCGAAGGTGCGCGTGCGCACGAGCTCGACTGATTGATATGACAGGAAGGTTATGGCTGATAAGAACCATCTGACTCCGGAAGAAGTGACGGAGTTATTCTCCGAAATCGATGCATCCGGCGTCTTGGATCCTACACTCGCCAAAAAGCGTACCGAGCGCATGCGCGAGAAAGAGTCTGCCGTCAAACGCGGTGACAAGGCGACACTGGCGCGGCTGCGCAGCGAGGATCGCGCGAGCCAGGCAAAACATATCGACCCGCTGTCCGAGGACGATCCTTCGGGTTCGCAGGTGAGCCATACCATTACGAAAACTGCCATGGCCGTGGTTATCGGCATCCTGGTGCTGATTGTGGGCATGCAGATCGGCTACGGCGTGATGCGACGCCTGAACACCGCGAACCTCTCCGAGAGCGTTTCGGTGGATACCGTCTCGACCGCGCTCAAAGGTGGACTTGAATGGGGCAACGGCTTTACGCAGTTCCCGCTCGATTTTACCGTCGACGAGGCCGACGAGGGTACGGGCACGGTTGAGGTGACGGTGCTGGACACGTCTTCTGCCAATGAACTCGAGTTGCTGTCCAACGGTCAGATTCAGGCGGCGGCGCTCGCAACCAATGCCCTGCTCAACGACAAGATTGACCGTGTGGTGTATAACGTCCACGCCTATATCGACGAGGACAGCAGGATTCAGCATGATTCCTTCTTTGGCATGTTTCCCGCCCAGGGCCACCAGAGTGCCATCATGACGTTCGTCTGGACCAAGAGCTCTTCCAACGCCACCAATATCGACTGGAAGATGCGTATCGTGAGCATGGATGACACCATTGCCGAGCGTATTCAGAAACAGGTGAACTCGGTATCGTCGCTCATCGAGGACCCGGCGGTGAGCCAGACTAAGATTGACGAGGAAAAGGCCGAACGTGACCTGGAGCACCGCCTGCACGGCCGCGAGATTTTCCGTGGCGGCAAGCTTGGCCGCACCCCGTCCGAATTACTTGAGCAGGACAAGCAAAAGTAGTCCGCAGCCACATAGAACGATGACATCCCGCGTGAGCCGCAAGCCCACGCGGGATCATTTTTCTGGGACGGGGATTAAAAAATCATTCTGAAAGCAGAGCTTTGTCGCTGAGTAGTCAATTTGGGACGGGGCTATTTTAGCTGCCCCGTCCGTCAATCAACCTAACCGTCGTGCCACCAGCCGGGGTAGCTAAAATAGCCCCGTCCCAAATTGACTACTCGCCAACCGCATACATGACAGAATGATTTTTTAAGGCTCTGTTAGACCAGGATTGACATACATGTGTCCCCACGGTGCCATATCGTTGACCCCGTAGACCGCGATGATGGGGGCAGCATGAACGCCGAAGACCTGGTCCT
>NZ_JBQKGN010000032.1:0-11030 GCF_052118785.1 Collinsella sp. LCP21S3_A9
TTTCTCCCCCCTGCGATTCGCGATGGGGGTCGCGCGAGGTCCAGATTGGGGGACTGTAGTGGAGCAGGTCGAGTCTCCTGTCCTGTCGGGTCGGGTGCTGGATGACGGCTTTGGCGAGTCGGTGCGGCAGGCGACTGATGCGGCGCTGCGTGAGTGTCCGCCGTCGCGTCGTGCGCGTGGCTTGGTGGCGGTGATACGTCGTCTTGCTGACGCGATCGATGCGATCGATGCGGAGGGCCTGAATCCGGCGGGGAAGCTGGACAATGTGACGATCCCGACATATCTGCGGTATGCGGAGGCGCTGGGTATGACGCTGTCGAAGGCGGCGTCGCCCCCCAAGCCCGAGGCCCACGTGGTGCCTGATGATTCGCCGGGTGCGAGGATCATCGCGATGCAGCAGCGGGCGTCTCGTCGTGGGGCGAGCTGACGATGGCTGCTCGGCTCGGTTCGACGGTGCCGAGGGTCTACACGCCCCCGTTGCGTCCGCTGGAGCCTCGGTCTGAGGAGACGGAGCGGTGGACGCTCGGCTACCAGGTCTGCGACTTCGCGGAGCACGTCCTGCGGATGCCGCTCCTGCCGTGGCAGCAGTGGTTCATGGTCCACGGCCTCGAGTTGCTGGACGATGGCTCGTTCCGGTTCAAAACTTTGGTGTTGCTGGTGGCTCGCCAGAACGGCAAGTCGACGATCTCGCTGGTGCTGGGCCTCTACGCGCTGTACGTGCTCCGGTGGGGTACGGTGCTCGGCGTCGCGCAGGGGTTGGACACGGCTGAGGAGATTCTCGACCTCGCGTCGGAGCTGGTGACTGCTACCGAGGAGGATGACGACGGCGAGGAGCAGCCGCTGCGGCCGTGGTTGGCTGATCAGGTTGCCAAGGTGGTGGCGATCAACGGCAAACGGGCGCTACTGCTGCGCGGGCGCCGTCGATGGAAGGTGAAGGCGGCGTCGAGGGCCGCGGCTCGTGGCTTCTCTGGCGATCTGATCCTGTTCGATGAGCTGCGTGAGCAGAGGAACTGGCTCGCGTGGGGCGCGGTCACAAAATCGACGATGGCGCGGCCTCATGCCCTGATCCTGGCGATGTCGAACGCGGGCGACGTGATGTCGGTGGTGCTGAAACAGTTGCGGCGGATCGCACACTTAGCGCTCGGTGACCCGGACGGCATCTGCGAGCTGACACCGCTCGAGAAGTACGCGCTGGCGGCTGATGATGCGGCCGCGGACGAGGCGTCTGCGGACACGGTTTTCCTGGCGGAGTGGTCGGCTGCCCCCGGTCGTGCGAAGGGTGACCGTGCTGGGTGGTGTGAGGCGAATCCGTCGCTGGGATACCTGATCGACGAGCGCACCGTCCTCGGCGCCTACCAGACCGATCCTGAGTGGGTGTTCCGCTGCCTAGACGTCGCCACCCCCACCCTCACGCGGCGCGGATGGGTTCCCATGGGCGACATCGCGGTTGGCGATCAAGTCAAGGGCGTCAATGGCGAGTGGGTGAACGTGGTCGGGAAGTCGCCGGTTCACACCGGACGAACCTGCTACCGGGTAACGCTCAATGATGGGCGATCTGTGGTCTGCGACGAGGGCCACCTATGGACCGTGTCTGACCGACGTAGGCCGGGGCGAGTCGAGACGCTCCGCACCTCTGAGCTGATTGACCGCGGGGTGACGTACTACAACCCGAGCATGGGCTACGACGTACGGAACTTCACGCTCCCCAAGGTGGAGCCGCTCGACGGTCCCGAGGTCGATCTCCCGGTCCATCCCTACCTGCTCGGCTTGTGGCTAGGAGACGGCAGCAAGCACGCCGCGATGGTATTTGTCGAGGCTAGGGACCGGGCGCACATCGAGCGCCGGATCGTCGAATGCGGCGGCACTGTGACCACTTCGGCCAAGGACTCGGAGAACTGCTACCGCATTGGATTCCAAGTCGGTGGGTATGGGCGCTTCACAGGCGCCCTCCGTGCGCTTGGTGTGCTCAAGAACAAGCACATCCCAGACATTTACCTGACCGCTTCCCGTGAGCAGCGCTTGCAGCTCCTCCAAGGGCTTATGGATTCCGACGGAACCATCCACAAGAAGACGGGAAGGTCCACCTTCACGAACACCGACATGCGACTCATCAGAGGCGCCCGCTCGCTGGTCAGATCACTGGGGTGGAAGACCTCTGAACTCGACGGTGGCGAATACGGCAAGAGGGGGCACAAGCTGCGTTTCGACGTGTCATTCACGACGCGACCTGACGATATGCTGCCCGCGACCCTCCCGAGGAAGCTGGCCAATCTTCGCGCGTCTCGCTCCCGTCGAGATGTTCGGCCAGCCACGATTGCGCGGATCGAGACCGTGCCGTCAGTGCCTGTCTGCTGCATCAAGGTAGACGCTCCCGACTCGCTATTCCTCGCCGGCGATCTGATCCCGACGCACAACACGGAGGTGCTGTGTCAGTGGCCGGACGGGGCGATCGAGTCGCCCTACCCGCCCGGCACGTGGGACGCGTGCGCGAATGAGCCGGTCGATGGCCCGTCGGGGCCGCGTCTGGCTGACGAGGACACGCTGGCTGGCCCGCTGGTGGCGGCGATCGACGTGACTGACGACAAGTCACGAGCCCATGTGGTGATCGCTGGGTACCGCGCCGACGGGCGTCCGCAGATCGAGCATCGCGCCTCGCGTGTCGGGACGCACTGGATCGAGGGGTACCTGTCGTCGCCGGAGGTGGAGCGCCGGTTGACGTGTGTGACTGGGCAGGAGCGTGGCGCTCCCGTGTCGGCTGTCCTGGCTGACCTGCGAGCCTCCGACGATTTCACGCTCCCGGTCGTGGAGTGGGGTGGGCAGGACATGCTCAACTCGTACACGGACTTTTTCGCGTTGGTGACATCGGGTCGGCTGGCGCACAATGCGCAGCCCGGTCTCGATGCGCCAGCGTCAATGGCTGCGACGCGTCGTCTCGGTGGAGTGGATGTGATCGATCGGCGTGGGTCGCCGTGTGATGCGTCTCCGCTGATCGCTGCTGTGGGTGCCGTGTGGCTGCTCGATCATCAACCGGTCGTGGAAATCCGCGACCCGATCCCGCCGCCGCCGAAGGTTGGTGTGGTGGGCGGTGCCGATGGTGGGTCGCGTGAGGTGAGCCTGCTGACGATGAGTTTTTGAGAGGGGTGGTGTCTTGTGGCTGAGATCGGCTATCAGAGCGGTGATGCGCTGCTGTCGTGGTCGCAGATGGCCTCGGCGCCCCAGGAGACGAACCCCGATCTGGTATGGCCTCGCTCGGTCGCCGTCTATGGGCGGATGAGGCGAGAGGAGTCGCAGGTCAAGAGCGTCTTGAAGGCAGTCACGCTGCCGATCCGGCGCACCACATGGGAACTGGACCCGGCAGGTGTACGTGAGCCGGTGCTCCAGGCGGTCTCGGCCAACCTCGGCGTCCCGATCAAGGGGCGCAAACCTGAGGCTAGGCCGCGCCGGACCCGTGGCACATTCTCGTGGAGCGAGCATCTGCGGTTGGCGCTGCTGGAGCTGCCCTACGGGCACTCCATTTTCGAGCAGGTGTACGAGTCTGCGCAGGGTTTGGTGCGTCTGCGGAAGCTGGCGTGGCGGCCACCGGAGACGATCGCCGGTTTCGAGGTCGCCGCCGATGGTGGCCTGGTCGCCGTCGAGCAGCACTCGATGGGGACGCGCCGAGTCCGTATCCCCATCGACCGGCTCGTCGTGTACGTCAATGAGCGCGAGGGCGCTAACTGGGCGGGCGAGAGCCTACTGCGATCGTGCTACAAGAACTGGCTCATCAAAGATCGACTGCTGCGCTCCCAGGCGTTGACTGTCGACCGCAACGGTCTCGGCGTTCCGGTGTATACGGGTGCGCCTGTGCCGGATGGAGCGACGGCGCTGGAGCGTGATGCGTGGATCGCTGCCGAGCGTGAGAATGGTTTGGCACTGGCGACGGCGTTCAGGTCTGGTGAGCAGGCTGGTGCGTCGATCCCGAGCGGCGCGAAGCTGCAACTGCTCGGCGTCGAGGGCGACCTCCCGGATGCTGACAAGCCGATCCGGTACCACGATGAGCAGATCGCCCGCGCCGTCCTCGCACACTTTCTGAACCTCGGGACCCAAACGGGCTCGTGGGCGCTCGGCACCACGTTCGCAGACTTCTTCGTCGGGTCGCTGCAGGCGGTTGCGATGCACATCGCGGACGTGACTCAGCAGCATGTCATCGATGATCTGGTGGACCTCAACTGGGGCGAGGACGAGCCTGCACCGCAGCTCGTCTTCGATGAGATCGGGGCGAAGAGCCCGGCTACGGCGGACGCAATCAAGGCTCTGGTGGACTGCGGAGCCGTGACCCCCGATGAGGGGCTGGAGGACTACATGCGGGCCAGCCATGGCCTGCCGGTGAGGGAGGTGGCGTGATGGCGACTCAGCACTACTGCTCGATCGAGATGAGGGCTGATGGTGGTACCGAGACCGTGGCTGATGTCCGCATCTACGGCGACATCGGGAGATGGGGTGGTGTGTCCGCCAAGGACTTTGCCGAGCAGATCGCGGCGCTCGATGTCGATCAGATCAACCTGTACGTGAACTCTCCGGGCGGCGCTGCCTGGGATGGTGTGGCGATCATGAATGCGCTGCGTCGGCACCGTGCCCGCGTCCTCGTCACCGTGGATGGGCTGGCCGCGTCGGCGGCGTCACTCATCTGCATGGCCGGTGACCACATCACAATGGGTCCATCGAGCCAGATGATGGTGCATGACGCGTCCGGGATCGCATGGGGAAATGCGCAGGTGCTGCGCGACACCGCGACGGTGCTCGACAAGCTCAGCGACTCCTATGCCGACGCGTACGCGAAGCGCGCTAGTGGAACCCGTGCCCAGTGGCGCGACATCATGCGCGCCGAGACGTGGTACACGGCGGAGGAGGCTGTGCTGGCGGGCCTGGCTGATGCGTGGGACGGGTCGGAGGATGCGGCGGCCGCTGCGTCGGCAACCCCGTTCGATCTGTCGAGCTTCCGCTATCAGGGTCGCGCTGATGCGCCTACCCCGCCCCTGCCGAGCGTGTCGGCATCCACTGAACTCCCGGCCAGTCCTGAGCCGGGCGAACCCACCACGAAGGAGGACTCCATGTCCGATTCTCTGATGGCTGGGCTCCGAGAGCGGCTCGGGATGACCGATGCCGACGCCGACGAGGGTGCCGTGCTTGCGGCGCTCGACGAGGCCCTCGAAGAGCGAGCCGAACCTGCCCCGACTGCTGCCCTGCCTGAGGGTGTCGTAGCGGTCGATGCTGCGACACTGGCCGATCTGCAGTCTGCTGCTGCCGATGCCCGGTCGCTGCGCGCCGAGCGTGACGCTGAGCGCCGTACCTCGCTGGTGGCGTCCGCCATCACTGAGGGGCGTATCCCGCCCGCCCGCCGCGACCACTGGCTGGCGCAACTCAATGCCGACGAGGAGGGCGCTTCCGCGATCCTCGCCTCGCTGGCCCCGAACACGATCCCGATGTCTGAGATCGGGCACGCCGGATCGGTCGAGGCCGCTGCCGACGCCGAGTACGCCCGCTACTACCCGAAGGAGGAGACGCGATGAGCGACTACCTGCCCCAGTTCAAGCCCGGCCAGACCGTCACGTTCACGGCGTCAGCAGCCGTCAAGGGCGGACAGTGCGTCGAGGTGACCGGTGACCGTCGAGTCGCCGCCACGTCCGGCGCGTCCACCAAGTACATCGGCGTCGCAGGCCACAGCGCCGCCGCCGAGTCCAAGGTCGTCGTGCACCTGCGCGGACACGTCCAACTCGTCAAGGCGAAGGGCGCCGTGACCGCTGGGCAGCATGTCGTGACCGCTGTTGACGGATGCGTGGCCGCCAATGAAACCAACCCCATCGGACTCGCCCTCACCGGCGGCACCGATGGCACCCTCATTCAGATCGCGGACTGAGAGGACGCATCATGGCATACACCTACCCCTATGTGACGGGCGCAGGGCAAGACCTCGCACCCGCCGATGTGCATCATTTTTTGCAGACCCCGACGCTCGTGGCGAGGCGGGTCAAGGAGTTGGCGCAGCAGAAATTCATTTCAGACTTCCTGCTGCAAGGCCGCTACGACGTGTCGGGTGGCGCGATCAGCTACCTCATCGACGATGGCCTGTACGTAGATCGGGAGCCGGAGGAGATCGCCGCTGGTGGCGAGTATCCGCTGACGCCCGCGACTGAAGGCACCCCGGCGTCTGCCCCGTCCGAGAAGGACGGGCAGGACTCTGAGGTGACCGATGAGGCGATCAAGCGGCTGCTCATGGACCCTGTGGAGCGTGCGCTGCGCAAGCTCATCAACTCCATGGTCCGCCGCGTGGATCGCAAGAACCTCGCGGTCATCGGATCGCAGGTCACCCGCACCAAGGCGGCTGGCGCGAACTGGACGACTGCCGATCAGATCATTGAGGACGTACTGGCTGCTGACGCCGTGCTCGATGATGACGACCTCGGTATCGACGGCTCTGTCGTGGTGCTGAACCCGGCCCAGTACGGGAAGGTCGCGGCGAAGTTCGTCAAGGCCGACCTGGCCGCGAACGGTATATCGCGCTCGGTGGAGAGCGGGGTGATTGGGGACTTCCTCGGCAAGACGTGGCTGGCTTCCAAGCATCTGCCTTTCGCTGACCCGATGGTGCTCGACCCGAGTCTGCTGGGTGGTATCGCGACCGAGAAGCTCGGGTCTCCCGGCTACACGGCCGTGCCCGGCACTCTCGGGATCGAGACGAAGGTATGGCGTCCGACTGACTCCGACCGTGACGGCTACCGTCTGCGTGTCCGTCGTGTCGGTGTCGCTGCCGTGATCGAGCCGAGGGCCGCGATCCGCATCACGGGCACGGGGGTCTGACCATGGCGTACCGAGTGAGCGGACCCAAGGCTGTCGTGCTGGTTGGCGGCGCATACATGCACATGTCGCACGGCTGTGTGCTGCCCGACGGGTCGGACACTGCGCACATCGAGCACCTGCTCGGCATCGGTCTCATCGAGGCCGTTCCCGAGCCGGACGGCAACACCGAGGGTGAGGGTGAGGCTCCCGACGGGTCGACCACCCGAGGCCGGAAGTAGGGGGGCGTGGGGCGATGGATTTGGCGCACATTCACGATGATCTGACAGTCGCTCGGCGCGTACTGGCATACGCCCAGACCATCGCCCCATGCATCACCTCCCTGACCGGTGAGGCTCAAGTATTGGCCCTCGCGATCCTGCGAGGTGCCGCCGCGAGCCTCGCCGGGTCAGACCGGCGCATCAAGTCGCGTCAGTCGGGTGAGTGGTCGCGCACCTACTTCTCCGACGCCGAGCTCGGGTCGGTGTTCTCTCCCGATGACACGCGAACCCTCGCGGCCATGTGTCCCGGCAGTGGTCGTGGCGTCGGTCCCGTCGGTTCGTTCCCGCCCCCCGATGGGGCCTATCGGAATCTGTGGCCGTGAACTGGATCGGTGAGTGCGAGCTCGTCCGGCTGGTGGGCGGCGACACGTTCCATGCGGCCGTGTCCGAGCGTGCGGTCAGCGAGCAGGCCGGTCGTCCTGGCGAGACGGGTCAGCGCGTCATGCTGGCTGTCTATCCGGCGCGCCGTATCGACCCTCCCACCCGGCTCGTGGTGCGGGGGCGTGAGGTCCGTGTGCTGGGTACTCAGATGCCGCCGTGGCCGGATGAACCGGCGCTCGTGAACTGTGTGGTCGCGACCCCGGCGCTGCCGGATGATGCGGTCATCACTGATGCGCCGTCTGACGTGCTGGACGTGGCGACGGGACGCCTCGGCGTCGAGGGTGCTGTCCGCTGGTCTGGCGCCGTGCACGTGTCCAGCCCGGCCCCCGCCACGGTCGAGGCTGCTGGTGAGGATGCTCCGCTGAATCGGGCTGTGATCACTCTGCCGCTCGACGCCGTCTATGCGCCTGACATGGTGCTGCGGGTCACGGGCTCCCGAGCCCCTGCGCTGATCGGTGCACGGTTCGTCCTGTCCGGCGAACTGCTGGACTCCGACGGCGAGGTGCGCCGCATCGTCGGCTATCGACCAGAGGGGGCGGCATGAGTATCACTGTGAGCGGTGCGCGTGAACTACAACAGGCATGCACGGACGCCTCGGGTCGCATCGACAAGGAAACGATTGCTGTGCTGCGGCGTGCCGCGGTTCGGGTGCGGAAGAGGCAGAAGCAAACTGCGCCCCGCGACACTGGTGCCTTGGTGAAGGCAATCGGATACCGCATTCGCGGCACCCGATGGACCCGCACCGCCGAGATCGGCCCGCGTATGGCGAAGATGTACCCCGTCTATCAGGAGTACGGCACGGCTCGCATGCCCGCGTCACCGTTCGTTAGAGCCTCGGTGGATGGCGAAGAGGACCTGATCGCTGACGATCTCGACCAGGTCGTGTCACGGAGCTACCGGTGAGTCACCCGCTGCTGTCCGTGCTGAACCTCCACGATCTGGCGCTGGCGCACGCGAGGTATTTGGAGCCGCGTGTGCTCGTGTTCGGTGAGACTCCCCCTGACGCGTCATCTCGACGCGTCCCCTATTTGGTGATCGACCCTGATCCCGGCTACGACCGCGTGACCCGCGCCGACGGGCGGGTGTCGTCACGGCAGGGCCGGTTCTCGGTTCGTTGCTGCGGCTCGACCCCACAACAGGCATCGCTCGCGCTGGATGCGTGCCGGGGTCGGTTCGTGGATTGGCGCCCGTTCCCTTCCCTGAGGTGGGGCGCGGCGCTGGAGTCGGACGCTGGGCCGCTCATCAAGGACACGTCTATCCCCACCGAGCCTCGGTTCAGCTTCACGCTGACCTACGACATCGACGACTGAGAGGACCATCATGCCGACTCCTGACGCTGCGGGCTGGTACCGGGTGAGACGCAAGGGCGACCCGACATCGCCCGTGTGGTCCACCCGCGTCTATGACCAGGAGACTGAATCCATCCATCCCGGACGTGCGTCCGACATCTACGGCGAGGCGCTGCCGCCGAAACTGCACGCAACCCTGACTGTGGCCCCGGAGACGCCGGAGTCCACCCCAAACGACGAGGGAGAAAATAATGGCGACTGAGGACATCTACCCGGCAGGCATCTCCTCGCCGGGCAACAACACATGGCTCGTGAATGACACGAAAGCTGCCTCGCTGGCTGACCTCAAGGCGATGTTCGACGTGTCCTGCTACCTGCCCTCCGGGGAGGTCGAGATCGGCTTCTCGCAGGAGCGTGAGGACGACACGCGGGCCTGTCACGCGAGCAAGATTGAGAGCTTCGGCGCGACCGTGTACGACCGGAAGGAGTGGGTCCACCTCGTGGCTCCCCAGGGAGACGGCACCGAGCCGGGAAACCTGGCGAAGTCGAAAATCAAGGCGAACCAGACCCAGTACGTGTATCTGCGGATGGGGGTTAAGCATGGCACCGAGCTGAAGGCGTCCGACAGGTGGGATGAGTACATGGTGCAGAACGGCGCCGAGCACACGTCCCCACTTCAGTCCGGCAAATATGTCCGCAAGGTACAGACCTCGTGGACACTGCTCCGCTCCGGCGTGACCTTCGCCTGACCTACCGCCGCATAGCCGGCCGCAGCCCCCGCCACGCCCTTTCATGGCGGGGGCTGCGGCCAGACAGGGAGACCACATCATGAGTACTGCGAACCAGAAACTTCGGGAGGCGCTGGAACGCCGCCAGCAGCAGCGGTCCACCGCCGGGCTGCAGCGCATCCCATTCATGCTCGATGAGGAACTGGCGGACCGCATCGAGGGCATGGGGCGACGTGCCGCTGCGATCGAGGATCGGCTCCAAGCGCTGGGGGATGCTGGCGAGGGTGAGTCTGAGGATCGTCGCGCCAGCGATCCCGACGAGCGTGAAACCCTGACTGCCGAGCTGGGGCACATCAAGGCCGATCTGGAGACGGCGATCGAGGAGGCGCGGGACTGTCAGGTTGACCTCGTGTTCCGCCGCCTCAATGCCGACGAGTATGAGCACATTCTGATCCGGTCTGGCGGGGCGGAGGTCGATACGGATGCGGCCTCGGCGCAGAAGTTCCACTCCGAGGTCACTGCCCGCTGCTTCTTGCGGGTCGAGCTGGACGGTGAGGACACCGGCCAGACGTGGACCGAGTTCTTGGATGCGGCGCAGCCGACGTTTGGCGAGTTGGACCCGATCCGGGCACTCGTGTACGCCAATAACCGGCGGGGCAGCAACACCGTAAATTTTTGATCGGCGCCCTCAAGGCCGATCCTGACATGCTGGCGCTGGTGCGGGCCGCGAAAGCGCGTGGGTTGACTGTCCGGGCGATGCTCGGGTGGGAGCCGAACCGCACCATCACACCCACTGGCGACGGCAGCTACACCATCACAACCGACCCGGCGTGGGACGAGACTGAGCGCAATATGGCGCTGGCTCTCGACGAGATCGAGGCCCACACCTGTCACGGCTGCGGTTCTGATCTGACAGAGACCCTGACCGACAAGTCACCGCTCGAGGACGACGGTGATGGGTACTACCACCGCATCCACGTCGGCTGGTGCCGAGGCTGTGTCGCAATGGCCCGCTGGCAACAGCGGGTGAGCAGCGAAGACCGGGAGCTGGAGGGCACTTCCGCTGATCCGCTGCCGCAGGCCCGCCGTATCCGTCTGGAGCGGCTGCCGATCCCAACCGAGGACTGACACTGCAGAGGTGGTGATGTGGCGTGTCTCGTACCGTCATGGCTCGACTGACGATCGACGGCGTGCAGGGCGTCATCACAGGCTTCCGACAGGTCGGCCAGGCCGCTGTCGAGTACTCCCGCACCGCCCAGAAGGCCGGGACGACCGCGACCCGCTGGATGGACAAACACTCTGACCAGCTCGGGAGACTGGGCGGCACCCTTCTCAAGGTGGGTGCGGTTGGTGCGCTCGCGCTGGGTGGGCTGGCGAAGTCCGCGATCGACTGGGAGTCGGCTTGGGCGGGCGTCACCAAAACCGTGGATGGCACACCGCAGCAGATGGCTGCGATTGAGGCTGGGCTGCGGTCGATGGCGAAAGAACTGCCGTCGTCGCATCGAGAGATCGCCGCTGTCGCTGAGGCTGCCGGTCAGCTC
>NZ_JBQKGN010000033.1:0-6660 GCF_052118785.1 Collinsella sp. LCP21S3_A9
AGACGGACCGACCGTCCGGCTGAGTCTGGGAAGAGGTGCCGGGCGGCGGGCGGAGCATGGCCACCGGACCCATCGAAACACATCTCCACCATTCCTTCAACTGGGAAAATGCCGCCCCCGGGTCCCGGATAGGACCTCGGGGGCGTTCGGTTAACTGCGGGAGCGAGCCATCAGCTCAATGTGTTCGGTTGAGATCGGAAATCAACCCACCACACAGGAGCTGGCCCTCTCCCCCCGATCTTCAAAAATCTCAATCTATAACATCTGGGCGGGTAAATCGGCCTTATCTGTTACAGATTGAGACAAAATGCAGGCGTCGGGACGAACGTCTCAATCTGTAACAGTAAGACGACCTTTGGTGGTCTAGATGTTACAGATTGAGACAAACCGCTGGGACGGGTCAAAACCACCACAAAGATGCCTGTCCCTTTGTGGTGGCGGGGCGTTAGGGGAGGAGCTTCATGGCGGCGTCGTGGGCGGCGTGCTCGTAGGTGTCGTCGAGGGGCTTGAGCGGCAGCAGGGCGGCGGCCTGTGCATCGCCACGGCGCTCAAGGGCATGGGCGATGAGCCAGTCGGCGAGCTCGGGGTTCTTGGGCAGTGCCGGTCCGTGTAGGTACGTGCCGATGACGCCCTTGTAGATGAGGCCCTCAAAGCCATCGTCGCCGTTGTTGCCGGTGCCCGTGACGACAGATGTTCCGAGCGGCGTGGCCTCTGTATCGAGCAGGGTGCGGCCGCCGTGGTTCTCGAACCCCACAAAGGGCTCGGGTGCCAGGTCGGTCTTGACGGCGACGTTGCCTATCAGGCGGTCGGAGCCGCGCACGGTCTCGGCGGCGATGACACCTAGACCCTCGATGCGATTCTCGCCCATATAGTACGAACGACCGAGCAGCTGATAGCTGCCGCAGATAGCGAGCAACGAGCCGCCGTCCTCAACATATGTCGCAACCTTGTCCTTTTGAGCGAGCAGCTCGTGTGCCACAGCCAACTGATCGCGGTCGGCACCGCCGCCCATCATGACGATGTCGGCGTCGGTAAGATCGAGCGTCTCGCCCATGCGGACCTCGTCCACGCGCGCGGGAATGCCGCGCCAGGCGCAGCGGCGCTCGAGGGCGATGACGTTGCCGCCGTCGCCATAGAGGTTGAGGGCATCGGGATACAGATAGACGATACGCAGCGGGCGCGGAAGCTCGACCGGCGCAATATCGGTGGGGACGGCGCTGCCATCGGTGCGTGTTACGGCGCAGGAGGCAACCGAGCTCGCATCGGCGTCTTTAAGTCCGTCGAGCTCTTTGACCAGCGGCGGGAATGCCGTGTAATTGGCGACGGCGTAGAAGGTGTCATCGGCGGCCTCATCTGCCACGGCGCCGATCGCCTGCTCGATATTCGAGATGATGGCGGCGTCGATGCCGGCGTACTTCAGGCGCACCTGCATGTCGTGCGCGCGCGTACCCCCGGCAAAGGCGACAAGCCCTGGGGTATCGGCGATGCGCTCGAAGTCGACGTCGTAGATCCACGAGACATCGTGGCCGTCGGCGTCGTTGTCATTCAGGAAGAAGGCGCAGAGCCTGCCGCCTGCCGTTTTAATGGACTGGATCTGGCGATCGAAGCCCACGGGATTTTTGGCCAGGTTTGCCTCGACGGTACGGCCGGCAATCTCCCAGCGGCCCATGCGTCCGCCGGCGGGGACGTAGGCATCGAGCGTGGGCTGCAGATGCGCTGCGTCCACGCCCAACTCACGCGCCGCAAAGAAGGCGGCGGCAACGTTGTAGACCATGTACAGGCCGTTGTAGCGCGTGGCGATGTGCGTTGCGGGCGCTTTTGCCTCGGGTCCAAAGGTCAGGTCAAAGCCGTAGCCGTCGCAGCCGAGCTCAACGCCTGTCACGCGACGGACCAGCGCGGGGCGACTCCAACCGCACGAAGGACAATGATAGGCGCCGAGCTGGCCGTACTGCACATAGTCGTACTCCAGCGGCGCGTTGCATTGCGAGCAAAAACGCGAGTCGCTAATGCGATCGGACTCGGTGCCCGTGGCGCCGTCGATACCAAAGGCGATGCTCATATTGGGGACGCGTGCGGCGATCGAGGCGCAGAGCGGGTCGTCGGCGTTATAGATGAGCGTCGTTGCCGGCGAAAGCTCCAACGCGTGGGCTATGACGTCCTGGGTGTGGTCGATCTCGCCGTAGCGGTCCAGCTGGTCGCGGAACAGGTTGAGCAGCACAAAGTAGGTCGGCTTGAGCTTGGGCAAGACGCGCACCGTGTAGAGCTCGTCGCACTCAAAGACGCCTACGCGCTTGCCGCTGCCGGCACGCTTAAGATCGCTGCGGCCCTCGAGCAGGGCACCCACCACGCCCGGCTCCATGTTGTTGCCCGCGCGGTTGCATACCACGGTGGCGCCGCTGGCGGCAACGGCGTCGGCGATGAGGTTGGAGGTGGTGGTCTTACCGTTGGTGCCGGTGACCACCACGCTGCGGTCGACAAGGCTCGCGAGGTCGCTTAGCAGCTCGGGGTCGATCTTCATGGCGATGCGGCCGGGGAGTACGCCGCCCTGGCGCTTAAGGATGGAGCGCAGCCCCCAGCGGGCAATATCGCTCGAAGTGCAGGCGAGAGATGAGCGGAAGTTCATGAAGCCGTTCCTAACGTGAATGACATGGTCGTGGCGATCGTGCCGTTAAAAGCCATAACGGCGCGCAAATTCCTGGGCAAGCTGCGATACGTCTTCGCAAGCGTTGGCCCAGGGGGCAAAGTCGGGGGTATCCGAGATGATACCGTCGGCCTCCCAAACTGCCTGGTGCGAAAGGTCCCAGGGGTCGTGCGGCTCGGGCCGGCAGGGAAGGTACGGCGTCTGATACATGGGGTTCAGCAAAAAGAACGCGCCACCCTCGCAGCGGTTGGCAAACTCACGCAGGGCGCGTGTCGCCGGGCGCATCTTGTTTGTTTTGAACAGCAGGATCGTGCGGGCGAGTAGGTACCAGGGGGAGTTCTCGAGGGCATCGGCCCCCATCTGCTCCTCGAGCTGGTGGGCCAGGGCAAAAAAGCCGTCCTCGTCTTCCAGACGAGCGAGGGCGAGTAGCACGGTGCCGGCAGCTCGGGTGGGATAGCCTTCCGCCTTAAGAACACGGCGAGAATAGTTGACGGCAGCACGGTAGCGAGCGCTCGCCATGCACAGCTGCGAGATGGCCTCGAGCGTGTGGAGCCACCCGATAAGCGCCGGCTCGCTCACGGTGAGATCGGCCGCCGTCACGCCGTCTGCCAGCACCTTGTTGGCCCAGTAGTGCGGAGCCTCCATGTCGAATCCGGGCACGCTTTGCCGTAGGTAATCGGCTGTGGTCGCCTCGAGCTTCATCAGGTCGCCCAGGCAGGCGTCGACGGGCGTGTCCGCCAAAATGATGGCAAGCAGCTGGGCATCGAAGACATACGCATCGACGCGGACGATCTTGAGCAGCTCATCGCGCATATCGTCGAACAGGCGGTTGCGCGTCTGCTCAAACTCCTCATCGCTGCCCATATCCTCGATACGATGGAGCTCGTCGAGCAGGTGGCGGTGAACACCGGCATAGGAAAGCAGTGCCTGGGCATGCTCGGTCTGCGCATACTTATGGGGGTTGACGCTCACGTCGTTATGGACAAGATCGCGTGCTGCATCGGTGAGTTCGGGGTGCGACGCAACGTAGGCGCGCTCCAGGTAGGCGGGGATGTAGACGCTCGGATCCATTAGAGGTCTCCTCCCTTAAACGGCAAGCCCTGCTCGGCCGCCCGCAGGATGCGCTCGTCGATCTGGGAACGCACGATATCGTTGGTGGCGACCCAGGCGGCAAAGCTGGCGTTGTCGGGGGCGCCCAAGCCCTCCTGCAGTACCGGCGTCGCTTCGGACAGCGCAAGGACAAGCTCGTCGGTGGAGCCCACGCCCACGTTGACGCGGGCATAGACGCCATCGGGAAACTCGGTTTGAAAGTAAAGCGCCTCGGCTGCGTGCGGGCACGAGCGCGCAAGGATGCGCAAGTAGTGTTCGGCGCCCTCGTAGTCCAGCTCGCGCCAGGCAGCGCTCATCAGCGCGATGAGCGTCCACGGGTCTAAGTCGCGCTCCGCGTCCTTGGGACGACGGCGCAGCGGCGTGTTGGCGAGATAGGGGACGGAGTGGGCAGAGCGAAAGCGTTTGAGCTCCTCGGCGGGGTATTCGAGTTTTGCCATGGCGAGCATCGCAGTGTGGCGGACACCGGCCGGATCGTTGGGGGCAAAGTCCAGGCTGCGGTTTGCGGTTTCGAGCGACAGGCGGTAACGGCCGCTAATGAGGGCGCGCGACGCAAGGGCGGCAAGCCAGCGCAGGTAGGGGCGGCGTGTAAGGTCGCCTGCGGCCTCGCGCTCGTAGGGGTCCTGCGCCGAGGCGATCTTGAGTGCCAGGTCGTGCTCGACTTCATCGCGCTTGGATACCAAGTACTGTACGTACTCCTCGTTGGAGTTAGCGGTGAGGGCGGTCAACATGCGCTGAGCGTCCCAGTTGGTCGGGTCGAGTGCGGCTGCCTCGCGAAGCATGTTTTCGGCAGCGGTCTCTTCTTGCTCTGCCTGGGTATCGTCAGGGATAAAGGGAATGCGGTAGTCGACAGCCTCGACCACCTTGGCAATCAGATGTCCGGCGCGGTCGCGGTCGTGCACGATGAGCGGCGCGGGGTTGCGGGTGAATTGTTCCATCAGACGCTCTACGGCAGGGCCGTCGGTGAGCGGGATATTGTCGCGGCGCAAGGCCTCAAGAACGAGGCGATGGCAATCTTCTTGAATGGGATCGAATGCCATGGGGCCTCCTTTGCTGCGGTTAGGGTTCAAATGTCTCTATATAAAGTTCTAGTTTACCCGCATGAGGCACATTGGGAGTGCCGCACTTGGACATGCACCTTTGCACCACGAAGACGGATGTCGCACAAATGTCGGAACCTTGGACGACCGAGTGGTATCACGGTGCCGCAAACGGTCGATTTTTGGCGGCGAACGGTGTGTCTTTTGGAGGGGCACAGTCCTGACCTGGATATGTGGTCAACCTTGATAAAACGTTTGCCCAGCTTGGGAGTATGAATGCCGCATAAGGGTCTTCAGGGATAGAAAAAACGTTTCATCATTGTCGACTTTCGGTAAATAACTGACCAACCAGAACGGTAAAATACTATTTGTCTGAGCGTTGAGACGTTTAGACATCACGCATTGTCATCGCCGGCAACGCGCAAAACGGTCCTAACGGAGCCAATCGGGTGCTCCGTTATATACGCAAGTCTAAGAGGGGCTTGTTTAGGAGGCACAGTATGGGACGTTTTACCAATCCTCGCGATCTGTACTTTGGTGAGGGCGCTCGCCACGAGGTGAAGAACCTCAAGGGCAGCAAGGCCATCATCGTGACCGGCGGCGGCTCCATGCGCCGCGGCGGTTTTTTGCAGGACGTCGAGGCCGACCTCAAGGAGGCCGGTTTCGAGGTCAAGCTGTTCGAGGGCGTCGAGTCCGATCCGTCCGTCGAGACGGTCATGAAGGGCGCCGAGGCCATGACCGAGTTCCAGCCCGACTGGATTATCGCCATTGGCGGTGGCTCGCCCATCGATGCCGCTAAGGCTATGTGGCTGTTCTACGAGTATCCCGAGGAGACCTTCGAGGAGGCGGTCGTCCCGTTCTCCTTCCCGGAGCTCCGTCAGAAGGCTCACTTCTGCGCCATCTCCTCTACCTCCGGCACCGCTACCGAGGTCACCGCGTTCTCCGTCATCACCGACTACGCCAAGGGCATCAAGTACCCGCTGGCCGACTTCAACATCACCCCTGATGTCGCCATCGTCGACCCCGAGCTCACCTACACCATGCCCGCCAAGCTGTGCGCTCACACCGGTATGGACGCTCTGACTCACGCCATCGAGGCCTACGTCTCCACCGCTGGTTCCATGTACACCGACGCCAACGCCCTGCATGCTATCCGCGAGATCGTCGAGTGGCTGCCCAAGTCCTATCAGGGCGATCATGAGGCCCGCCAGCACATGCACGACGCCCAGTGCATCGCCGGCATCGCCTTCTCCTCGGGTCTGCTGGGCATTGTCCACTCCATGGCTCACAAGACCGGTGCCGCCTTTGAGGGCGACCACATCATCCACGGTTGCGCCAACGCCATGTACCTGGGCAAGGTCATCCAGTTCAACGCCAAGGACGCTCGCGCCAAGAGCCGCTACGCCTTCATCGCCAAGGAGATCCTGCACCTCGCCGGCGAGACCGAGGACGAGCTGGTCGAGGCTCTGGTCCAGGAGATTCGCGACCTCAACGACAAGCTTGACATACCGCAGGGCATCAAGAACTACGGTGCCAAGGGCGTGAAGGCCGACGAGTCCATCATCGATTACGATGAGTTCGAGGCTAAGAAGCACGACGTTGCCGCCAACGCCATCCTCGACGCCTGCACGGGCTCCAACCCGCGCCAGCCGTCTCAGGAGGAGATGGAGCAGCTGCTCGAGTGCGTCTACACCGACACCCCGGTCACGTTCTAATCGGCACACATTGTTCTGATAAGGGTCTCGCGCTCTGTGCGCGGGACCCTTTTAATATGAGAAAGCCATTGTCAATAGGCGTGTTTGTTCGAGCCCGGTTTTAAACCGGGCTTTTTCGTTTCCCGTCGGGAGGGCCCGCGCACGCTGCACGTTTAGT
>NZ_JBQKGN010000034.1:0-5861 GCF_052118785.1 Collinsella sp. LCP21S3_A9
GGACATGTCGAAGCTGGAGGAGATGGACGAGCTGAGGGGAAAGGCGGAGGGCTAGAAGAGGACGGGGCGGGAGACGACTAAATCAATTTGCGAAAGAATCTTGACGGTACCACCTCGAGAGTCCGGTCCGGCGGCAGAACTCTGCAAGGTTCAAGGTGCGAAAGTCCAATTCGCCGCCGTAGTCTTCGTTCATTTCTTCAAGAGCCTTGTCTATAATCTCCTGAAGGCCATTGCGTGTTTGTATGTCCATAATCCTCCTAACACTGGTGTATTGGCGTTATCCAGTTTAGGACCGACTACGGTGCGCAGTGGCTATTTTTATTCGGCTGGGATTGGCTAAATAGTTGCGACCCTGGTTGGCTAAATTAACCCGACGCTAACAGAGGGCCGGCTCGCGGCTGGTCAGGGCCTGGGAGCTCAAGGAGGACCTGCGGGCCGTCTTCCGGGCAGCCGACGGCTCCGAGGCCGCCGAGCTGCTCGACGACTGGATGCACAGGGCCGCCTACTGCAAGATCGCCAAGGTCGTCGCCGTGGAGAAGAAGGTGCGCCGCCGGCGCGACGACATCATCGCCGCAGTCGAGCTCGGCATCAGCAACGGGCGCGTAGAGGCCATCAACAACAAGATCAAGGTGACGGTGAGGATGGGCTACGGCTTCCGCAACACCGACAACCTCGTGGCCCTGCTCATGCTCAGGTGCGGCGACTGCCAGCCCCAGCTCCCGGGTCGCCCGGTGAAGGCGAGGAAGAAGGGCGTGAAGGGAGCGAAGAGCGTTGCTGCCTAGGCTAGCCCCTTGTCACACAAACTACCGAAGCCTCTAAAAAAGCCGATAACACATAGGTTTTTTGACCTAATGCGTTATCGGCTCTGCGTCTATGCGTCTGGCACTTTTAATCATTTTTTTTGAATTTATTATATGTGTTAGCTAACTGTCCACAAGCCGCGTTAATCTCTCTGCCATGAGAAACTCTTATAGTAACTTCAAGTCCTGCTTGCTCTAATTGATGTTTGAATGCAACTATTTCCCGTTTCTGTGGTGCTTTAATTCTTGAATTGCTTGTTGGGTTGTATTGTAACACGTTAATCATAACTTTTTTGCCCCGAAACCATTTTGCAAGTTGTCTTACATCTGAGGGCCGGTCATTTATACCCGGTAAAAGCAAATACGCAAAGACAATTTTGCGATTATGCCTTTCAGAATAGGATAAGGCTTGCTTAACAACATCTTCAATAGCATATATGCGCATGTGAGGAATAATACGATTTCTTGCAGATTGTGTTGCTGCGTGTAAAGATATTGTCAACTGAATTTTAAGATGTTCCTCGCGCAATTTTTTTAATTGATCGACCGGACCAACTGTTGATATGGTAATGCCGTCGGTTGGAAAGTTGAGCCCATATCTATCTCGGAGAATATGGATTGCTTTTATCAAGTTGTCATAATTGAATAAAGGCTCTCCCATACCCATAAAAACGATACGGTTTACTTTTCGACGCAACAATATAATCTGTTGTACGATTTCTGACGATGTTAGATTACGAACAAAGCCATTTCGCCCGGACTCACAAAAAATACAACCAACAGGACAACCGACTTGTGTGCTCACGCAAACAGTTCCACCATCTCGCCGCTTGATAAAAACCGTTTCAATGTATTTGTTGTCTTTCAGTTCGTAAACATACTTTTCAGTATCACTGCTTTTGTAAATATTTTTTACCAACATTGATAGATTTTTTTTGCGTGGTAATTGCTTATATAATTCTTCATATAAGGCTTTTGCTTCATTCTCGCCAATAACTTCCGACATTTCTTTGTAAGTAAATCCGTATGGATCATTCCGTACTTCCGCAGGCGTATATTTAGGTAAACGTTTCATTTTTATATCCTTTCTTCTAAATAATAAAAGTTTGTTTTTCTGTATTTTTGATTACAATCTCTAATTTTTCTACATCAATGATATGCGTCAATTTGCATTTAGGGCAGAAAAGAGGAAAATCTTTTAATACAGTATTATGAAATACTTGAACTCTCGTCTTTCCGTTACAAATCGGACATTTTATCCAATATTTTTTAAGCATTATATTTCACTCGTCCTTTTTACACAAAAAAATGGGCTCTTCTGGTTCTGTATGGAGTTGCTTTCGCCGCCGTCCCTGTCCTCGTCCCCCACTGATAAGCGGGAGTAAAGGGCTGTGATTTTGCTGTAATCATTCATGTGCATACCCTCCTGCGTCAATATATGTGTTGCTTACAGTTAAGATTATGCACCTCATCGGGCAGAGCCGTACTCCGCGCCCTTGCGGTATTTCTTCGCGTTTTTCCCTTTGACATAGACTATCAAGCGGATAATCACCGCACCGACAATGCCGACAAGCAAATCCAACGGGTAAACGCTCGGCAAGGCGTTTTCAAAGGCTGCGGAAAATCCTTGTGTGATATTCAGTATCTTTGCAGAAATATCCGCGCCGGGGGCAAGCCGCACCGCCTGTCCGACTTTATCAAAGAGATAGACAAAGAACACATAGGGGATATTCGGAAGTATCAGCTTTTTGTAGTTGATCTGCTTCATATCTCGCGCCCCCTGTCCATTTTCTTTACCTTGTCGCGGGCGGCGTTAAGCTGCTTCGCCTTGTCCTTTGCAGCGGCAAGGGCTTTGCGGATAGAGGGCTTTTTCTCCCGGTTCAGCTTCTTTGCGGAAAACTCTTGAAACGCTGCGGTCATAACGTCCGCGTCCCGGCCTTTGAAAAACACAAGGTAACGGGTCTGCTCGCCCTTAACCTTTTTTAGCGAAAAATCTATGTTGTATTTCTTCGCCGTACTCTCAAAGGCTTTAATATTGCTGTCGGTGATCTCGATGTTGGAAACACCCGCGTTCTGCTTCATAAGCTGCCGCATGGTCTGTTTCCCATGCGCGGGTTTGCTTTTCTGCTCCAAAAACTTTTGGATTGCTTTCTGTAACGCCTGTTCGGTAAGCCGCGCCGCGCCTTTTCCCACTTTGACGTATAGGGCAATCGTTTTTTGGGTTACTTCCTCCTGCAAGGTATCAACTCCTTTCCCGGTAAAGTGCGGCTATGCTCATTCGCCGCCGTATAAGTCGTGATTGACAAGGGCGGTATAGTAGCTGTCAATGGTACTCGGCGCGTTGAACAGCACCGCTTTTAGATACTGCTTGATGTTGCGCACTTTGGTTGTGTTCTCCCTCATGCAATCCAAAACAAACTCAATATGGCTGCTGTTCAGCTTCAAAAACTTGGATTTCACCAATTCGGCGGGGTAGTCGTCCCCGGCAATACGGATTGTCTTTCGGGCTGTGCAGACGGTTTCCAGCATAAGGTCAACAATCTCGTCCAAACGGTCTTTGTCAATTTTGCAGTTTTGAATGAGATGGTCGTATTCGATATTGTCCTTGATAATCTCCCTGTAAATCTCTACTGCGCTATTGCTTTTCGCTTCCGTTCTTTTCCTTTCCGGCGGCGTAGCCGCTTCGCCATGCGCAAAGGGCAAGGGGTTTAGGGAATGGAAAGGAATGGAATCGGTACTTGATAAATCAGTAATTGATTGTTCTTTACTTAATATATCTTTATTTAATTGCGTTGGATTTTCCAACGTAGGTTTTTCCTGCGTAGGTTTTTCCAACGTTGGATTATCCAATGTTGGATTTTCCAATGTAGGTAAATCCAATATAGGCGGCTGTCCGCCGCTGGTAGCTGCTTCCGGCTCTCGCGGCTGCGGCTGCTCGTATATGACGTAATCTGCGCCCCGCAAGCGTCCCTTTTCGTCGCGCTCCCGGCTGCGCACGATATATCCGGCTTTTTCGAGTTCCTTTACCGCTTCGCGGATTGCGTCGATCTTCTCCCGGTTGATATGGGATAAGCCCGCAAGGGTATAATCCCAATCTTCGGGCAGCGAAAGCATTTGCGACAACAAGCCCTTTGCCTTTAAGGACAATTCCTTGTTTCGCAAGTGGTGGTTGCTCATAACGGTATATCCCGTATTTCGCTCCACTCTGAAAACTGCCATATTTCCTCACTTCCTCTCTTGGTATGCGTGGACAATTAGAAAGCCGTTTTCGGCTGTTTTGGTATTGCAATATGCCCTTTGCCGTTTTCGCGTCTGCAAAGCCGCATGGCACAAGGGCTTTTGCCCGTCTATTTGTCCATGCTGGCGTGCGTTTTCCGCGTCCTTTTGCCGGGGCAATAGGGACACTCTTTGAAAACGCAAAACTCATATTTCCACCCGGGGCGGTAGAAACGGCAAGTGCCGCAATCTTCATCATCTCCGGCACAACCGGATTGATAGCGGTCAAATCCCGGCTTCTGCTGCATGAGCAATTCAAACGCCCGCTGCTTGCCCTTTGTGAAATACATTCCGGCTGCACCTCCTTTCCTGCGGGCATAAAAAAACGGCGTTACTTTCTCCCCCAAAGGGGTTAAGGTAACGCCGTTTGTGTGCGTATTCAGTTTTTAACACATTCCCTGTCTATCCGCTGTCCGCAAAACCATTGATTTTATTAGCTTTTTGCCGCTATCGCTATCACACCTCATTATTATCCCGTCCCGGTCCGCCCCCGGCATGTCATCGACGCCTTCGGCTCAGTCTCATATCCGCGGATACCGTTCTGTCGGCCCGCACTCCATTCCTTCGGCGGGGTTCCCCAAGTCTGTCGAGGCGCATGCGGAGGGCTCCGCGCGCACAGCGAAATAGGGGGTATCCCCGAAGGCCGCCCGGCTCGCCGGGACGGGGGCTATGTCTATTCCGCGCCCTCCCGGCACATCATGCCGAGGGCCCAGAGCCACCTCACGAGCTCGGCCGCGGTGGCCGCGTTGGCCTTCGCCGCGGGCATGCCGCGGGCGAGCATCTCCTCGCGCCGCCGCAGGAGCCGCTCGGACCCCTTCCTCCCGTGCATCCTTATCTCGAGGGGCACGCCCGTGTCCCTCGGCATGAGCTTCGGCTGGTGCCGTGCCGCGGCGTAGCACCATGAACCCTCAACGGCCAGCTTCCTCACGAGCGCGTTGCCCGCACCGCTGATGCCTCCGAGCCGCACGGAGTCGCCACTCGACCTCTGACTCGGCGCGAGGCCGAAATAGGCCGTGACCTGCCTTCCGGAACGGAACCTCGTGAAGTCGCCGACCTCGGCCGAGAAGGCCGCGGCCAGCGCGAAGGCGCAGCCCTTGATCGACTGGAGGGCGGCCACCTCCGCGGCGATCGGGCTGGCATCCACGGCGGCCCTGTACTCGGAGAGCAGGTCCGCCCGGGCCTCCGCCGCGGCCTCGACCTCGTTCCTCAGGGCGGCGAGCGTCCGAACCCCGCCATCGTCCTCCGGCCTGACCTTGTCGAGCCACCTCAGGAAGTCGTAGGTCCAGTACTTCCTCGGGTTGCCGGCGGGCGTGGTGCCGCCGTAGACGAACCCCCGCTTTGCTAGGAAGGCGAGCAGCCGCTGCTTGGCGGTCGCCAGGCGCGCGGTCGCCCCGTCGTAGGCGCCGGCGAGGTCCCTGATGCCTTCGACCTCGGGGGAGGGGACCCATACGGGGGAGATGTCGTGGGCGAGTATCGCCTTGGCCATCCTGGCGTGTTAACGTCAATGTATTTTTGCCCAATCGCGCCAATTATTTTTGCCCCATCGCGCCAGCTCACGATGTCCAGCCGCACCAATGCAAATTGCCCAATTCTGGCTATTCTTCTTTCATCTTCCTTTCCGTCGGCACGTCCTTGAGCCTGTAGGAGCGGCCGGTTATCTTGATGACGTGGCAGTGGTGGCAGATCCTGTCGGCGATGGCGCTGGCGGCCACCTCGTCGCCGAACACCTTCGCCCATCCCGTTATGCCAACGTTGGTGGTGATGATCGTGGACCGCTGCTCGTAG
>NZ_JBQKGN010000035.1:0-4809 GCF_052118785.1 Collinsella sp. LCP21S3_A9
GGTCGGGATGCTCCGCCGCCCTGACTGGGGCCGGATGCCCCGCGTCCCGCACCGCATCCGTGACCATATTGACCCGAGCCTGTGGCTCGACCCTGATCCGGTGGACGACACGGAGCCGTCCCCTGTACGAGAGGACCCATCATGACCCCTACTACCCCTACCCCTACCCCTACCCCTCCTATTGTCCCACCGATCCCGGCTGAGGCGCGTCCGGCTATCGCTGCCCGGCGTGGCTGGCAAACCCTCTGGCAGGGTCTCGGGGTCGCTGTCCTCCTCGGTGTGCTGATGGCTGCCCCTGCTGTGCTAGGGGCCGAGTCGTGGTCGCAGGTGTGGCAGACTGCGCCTCAGTGGTCGTGGACGTTGGCGCAGGCTGCTGGGACGGCGCTGGTGGCGTGGCTGCTGCGCCGGTTCGGGGACGACTCTCATGTGGAGCTGCGTCCCCGCCACGCCGCCGACGAGGACTGATCTGCGGTGGCTGAGTGTCGAGGGCTGGATATCGGCCCCACGGTCGCGCCGTTGACGGTGCGTTTGGTGGAGGGTGACCCGGCGTCGATCGTCGCGCCCGGCGTCCCGTCCGGCGCGGTGCTGCGTTTCGAGGCCGGTCTCGACGTGTCCCCGTCGCCTCACGCCGAGGGGGTGTCGTGGGTGCTGTCCGCTGAGCAGGTCGCTCAGGTGGTGTCTGCTGGGTGGCATGTGCGTGGCGTGGCGGTCGTCCATGGGGGCGGAACCCTGATGGCTGGGCAGGTGCGTGTCATCTCCCGCTGGACTGCTGACTGTCCGCAGCAGGGGCAGGTGGTGCGGTATGTGCCGGGCGTGCCGGGTGCTACTGGACCCGCGCCGAAGCTCACTGCTGGGGGTGTCTCGACGGTCCCGTATGGCGAGCCCGCCACGGTCTCTGTGGTGGAGGCTGGCGCTGGTGTGTATCGGCTCGATCTGGGTGTGCCTGAGGGGCGGCGGGGTGAGCGCGGCGATGACGGGCTTTCCCCGGCCGTGGCCGTCGGTGCTGATGCCCGCCTCGTCATCGACGGCACCCCCACCGGCCCTGCCCTGACCGGACCCGCGCCGACTGTCACGGCTGGCACCACGTCCACACTGGCCCCCGGCCAGTCGGCGACGGTGCAGGTGCGTCAGACGGGGCCGGGTAGTTACGCGCTCGATGTTGGTGTCCCGAGAGGTGTGGCGGGTGATGGTGCGCCGGTGCCGTCCGGGCCGTGGCCTGTCACCGCGACACAGGTGGCGGCAGGCCAGCCCCCGACCGCTGCCCTGACTGGGCAGTGGCCCGACATGGCGCTACAGCTCGGGCTCCCGGCCGGTCCACCCGGGAGCCCCGGCCCGCCGGGTGCGGTGCCGACCGCCTCCGACTATCTCGTGGTCGGCCCCGGCAGGCCCGATATCCCGTCCACCACGTCCCTGACGGCGTCCCAGCTCGCAGCACTGCCGGTGGGGTGTGAGTACCGCTCCACAGACGGCGCGAGTGTGGGGGCGTGGCGGTGGCAGCGAGTACTGACGGACACCCTATGCTCCCGCGACGGGTGGCTCTGCACCGTCGGAGACACCGGTTTCCGGGACGTGGCACCACTGAGCCCCTACTACGACCGGATGAAGACGGGTGGCTCCTGGGATCGTGTGCTCATCCTGAGGCGCGTCGGCAGCTCGATCACGCTGGACTACGGTTTCCGCACCTCAACCTCGGAGTACGAGCCGATCATATGGACCTTCACCCCCGGGTGGAGAGTTTTCGCTCGCGGCGAGCCGTACTCCTACGCGAGCAGCGGCCAAAGCTTCACCCCCCTGCGCCTCAGTGGAGACGAGTTGAGGGTAGCCCCTGGGGCCACACGCGACGGTGGGGCGTACATGGGCGTTTTTAGCGGGCAGTCGCGCGACCCGTGGCCTGTCGCCCTCCCCGGCACCCCACACAACACCTGACAAGGAGATCACTATGGCAATCACCATCCACGCATCCGCTGAGGAGGTCCGGCTCGCCGAGGAAGACGCTGGCCTCGCTGACCGCATCCGACGCGCCACCCGCCTCGCAGGCATAGCCGAGGGGGAGGCGACCATCCACATGTCCCGCATCATCGGAGCCCGCATCACCGTCGGCGGCGAGCAAACCTCCCTCGCCACCCTTTACGCCTACCACTGGGGCGCGGCGTGCAAAGCGTTCTCGGGTCGCGTCCCGTCACGGAAGGCGGTCTGGGACGAGCTCGCCGCATGCGGTACTCACCCGGCACGGGTCACGGACGCGGCGATCATGCTGGCGGTGCAGGCCGTCCTCACCACCTAGACCTAACCCTGGCGCAAGCAACTGGCCCCCGCCCCCGTGGCGGGGGCCAGCTTTTTGCTGCCTCAGGCGCTAGTAGCGCGTCGTGCTCATCATCGTAGCCACTCCACCTCGAGATCGGGATCAGTCAGCATCGCCCGCCCGGCAGCGGCAGCCCACCACCCCCGAGGCCTGTCACCCACCGGGTGGCGCGACAAAACCACCGGCACCCCAGCATCCAGCATCCGCCGCACCTGCTCATCATGGCGGGCCAGCTCAGCCCAGATCAGAGCCTCAGCCCGCTCACTGATCCGATCCCGCTCAGACTCCCACGACCGCAGGCCGCCGCCGTCATCGGCTGAGGGTCCGGTACACGGTGCGTCGAGTGAGACCCGATTGGCGGGCCAGTTCCATCACTGACACCCCCCGCTGATGGGCCGCGACGATGGCGCCCTGCAGCTCGGCCATCGCCTCACGCTCCGCGATCCGCGCAGCCAGCAGCGTGGCCGCGAGGTCGGCGAGGGTGGCGTCGCCCAGGACGAGCTTCGCGGCGCCCATGAACTCCGGGGAACCCGTGCCGGGCTCCCCATCGTCGGGGATCGTCTCGCACAGTGCCGCGTCGGCGGCCAGCAGCTCGGCGCGTTGGGTCGGGGTGGCGGTCGTGTCGGACAGCCATGCGTCGAGGTCGTGCTCGGTCATCGGTGCGCGTGCGGTGGTCATGCGGTCACCCACTCGGCGCGCTGGTAGTCGTAGCGGTAGGTGACGCCTGCGGCGACGAACGTGTCGTTGCGGTAGTTGGGGTCGGCCTCGCTGGTGGCGTCCTCGTCGTAGCCGTCGAGTCCGTAGATGACGTCCCGGAACAGGTTGTCGCCGTCGTAGCCGTTGAGTTGCTCAAGGATGCTGGGGCGGCGGTGGCGCTCGACAGCGGCCCAAAACTCGGCGTCGTCGGCGGTCTGCGTCCACCGGTACTCGGTGCCCTCGCCGATGGTGTCGAGCACCTCAGCGGCGATCGCGTCGATGTCGTACTCGTCGCGGCTGGCGTCACCGGACTCGATGGGCTCGATGATCTGGCGGAGGATGGCCTCGTCGCGGGTGGTGTAGCTGGTCATGGTCTGTCTCCTGTCGTGTGGTCGGTGGTGGCTCAGTAGCCGTAGGGGTCGTCGTCGATGATGTCCGTGCAGTCGCAGCTATCGATGTGGCACTCCGTGACGGACTCGCCGCCGACCGCGCTGGCGAAAGCCTCGCCCTCGGGGGTACGGTGCGCGGGGAGGCTGTGGTAGACGATGCCGAGTTGCGCATTGGCGGCCTCCCAGAGCTGGCGGGCGAGGCCCTCGCCGCGGCGATCCTCGCGGGTCTCGATCTGCATGACCTCGGCGTCGCTGATGCTGACGTACAGCTCGGAGGCGATGCCCTGCTCGTCGGAGATCTCCCAGATGTGGTTGGCTGTGTCGGTCTCGCTGTAGTAGCTGCCGGTGCGGTAGGTGATCGTGGCGTTCATAGCGGGTTCCTTTCCCTATCTGATGTATCCCAGTATACACATGTGGGTACCGGTATGCAAGAGGGGATCGAGAAAACACCGGGGAGATTTCTTGGCCGTGCATCTAGCGTGCCATAGTGAGCCACACTCCTACACACTCCTGCACACTCTCACACACTCCTATACACACAGAAAAGCCCCTGACTAGGCATTTAACCTAGTCAGGGGCAATTCTTCGTGTGTCCGAGAGAGGACTTGAACCTCTCTCATTTACGCTCAAAAATCAGGTTCCGCAGCCTCGCGTGCCACTAGCGTGCCATAGACTCATCGCATGGCCAGACAACGACGCCCCTTCGGCGCGCTCCGACAGCTCCCCAGTGGTCGCTACCAGGCCCGCTACATCGGGCCCGACGGCCTCCACTACCTCGGTCCCTCCACCTACCTGCTCCGCTCCGACGCCGAGGCGTGGCTGCGCGACGAGGAAATACTGATCGACCGGCAGCAGTGGACGCCACCCACCAACCGCGCCGTCGAGCACCGCCCCACCACCGTCGCACAGTGGTGCGAGCACATCATCACCCGACGCCAGCAGCGCAGCCGCAAACCGCTGCGAGACTCCACCGCCGCCACCTACCGCAACCTCGTCAAGCTCGTCATCGCTCCCGAGCTGGGCCACATCACTGTCACTGCCCTCACCCGCGACATGGTGCGTCGCTGGTACGACGCGCTACCCGCCACCGCCACGCAGAACGGCAACGCGTACCAGCTGCTGCGCTCCGTCATGGGTGATGCGGTGGACGATGGGCTGATCCCTACCAATCCCGTCGCCGTCAAAGGCGCGGGGAAACCAGCCCCGGCGCACGTCTCCGTGGCGCTCACCCCGACCGAGCTGCGCACCTACCTCGCCGCCGTAGCCGATGAGTGGCGCGTCCCCCTCGCCCTCGCCGGTGTCGGCGCGCTCCGCTCCGGCGCGGTGTGGGCACTGCGGCGTCGCGACATCACCGACGACGGCACCACCGTCCGTGTCGCCCGCACCCTATCCAGACTCCCCGGCCCCGACCACACCCGCAAC
>NZ_JBQKGN010000036.1:0-4490 GCF_052118785.1 Collinsella sp. LCP21S3_A9
GATGACGCGGAAACGGCCCCTCCCGGGGCCGTTTCAGTTCCAGATCGTTGTTTTCGCCCGCTGAGCTGGGCCTATGCCGGAATCTCTCCCACAGAAACCACCGAAGAGCCAGATTTCTTCTGGGGCGGTTGACAAGGGCTGTCCTTCAGCCCTGCAATTAAGAGGATGATGAGCTGGCTGAGCTCATGAAGGGCCTTGGGAGCGAGGGGTGCCCACCAGCAATTCAGCCTCGATGGTGATGCTTTTCACACGCGATAGATTTAGGGACTCCGCGTCGATGCCGAACAGCAGCGGCGTCATCTCGGCGAACACGCGGACGTCCCTTTCGGACATCTCGAAGGTGCGCGTCACCTTGATGCGGTCGGTCATCTTGAAGTGCTTCTCAAAGCAATCGGTCACCAGCTGGTTTGAGTATTCCTTGCTGCGCAAAGATCCTTCAGCAAGGTGGCGCAGCTCCGTAAGATGATTGCTGCCTGGAACCACTTTGACCAGCACTCCTGGCGCGGAGGCGTTTCTGGTTGGGGTGAGAACGCGCTTGAATTCGTCGTAGTTCGAGGGAGCGAATACGTCCACCACGCAGTTGATGGAGCCTTTCAGCACGGGGATGTTCGTCAGGTCGCCAACCAGCCATTTGACCGCCTTTCTGGAATCGTGGCGGGCCGCCATCAGCATGGCGTCTTTTGAGAGGTCAAACGCCACCACGTCGACACAGAGGTTTTCTCGGATTGCACGTGCATAGAAGCCTTCTCCGCATCCCGCGTCGAGCACGCGGAATGGCGTCGCGTTCACAGCTGCAGGACCCTCGCTTGGGGAAAGGGCCCTTCCTACCGCGGTGAGGACGGCTTCTTTCACGTGGTCGTAATACCCTGCCTCCAGGATTGCCATGCGGCTCTCAAAGGATTCTTTGCTGTAGTGGGCTGACTGCCTGGAGGGCCCTAGAAGGTTTACGTACCCCTGCTTTGCGATATCGAAGCAGTGCCTCTTCGGACATACGAGGCTCCCTTCCTGCAGCTTCAGGGCGCTGTGGCAAAGGGGGCAAGAGAGCACGTCGGCGCTGTCAGCAAATCGCGCGTATCTGTCGAGTACCATTGCGTCTCCTTTCGTCCAAGCAATTCTAGCGTGTTAGCGCTAACGTATAAATAAGGCTGTGTTAACCCAAGATGGTGCTAGAAAAGGGTTCAGTTCAAACAGCCAGGCCCCCGCCCCTTTCCAAACCAGATGGACTGCTTTTACCTAAGCGCACTCGCTATCAACTGCAGCAGCACGTCAGAGACTCGACCTATCGGCTCGTCTCTTTTAAGCCTGTCCCGTTCCAGGATGAGTTTCTGGTCGAGGCGAACATAAGACGGTTTGCGCAAGCCGCAGTGCTGCCAGTCAATGATGGGAACAACGATGCCTGTTCCCGTTATGGACAGGTCCTTAGACGTTACCTTTGCTGCCAGAGCGGTGAAGGTTGAGTCGAGGACGTCGACGATGATAACAGGCCGAACCTTTCCGACTCCGGGGTGGTCCTTGTACTCAACATATGCGAGCCAAATGTCACCTGGAGCCGGTTTACACGAGGTCATCATAGAGCCCATCGTCCTCGGGGCAATACCACTCTGCAGGCAATACGGTCACGCCGTCTGCATTCGGGCGCGCGATGTCAGGCGCGTTCCAGTCAACTGTCGTGATGTGCCTTCCCGACAGCGGCGCAATCGCAACCCAAGGCTTCGAGTTCTTGAAGACTGTGACAGGCTGGCCTGTCTCAGCCACCATGGTGGCGATCTTGGAGAAGTTGGCTCTGGTCTCAGCAACTGTAGCGGTAAGCTCTGCCATAACATGCTCCCTAACGAGTTGTACTATATTGCAGCATCCATTATAGCTCGAATCCGTTACACGATTGTGTACACATTTCATGCTGAGCCCTCCTTTCTGTTGCGCCGGGCGTCCCCGGCATCCATTGAGTGAATGTCGGGCGCGTCCGCCCAGTGCATACAGGCCGGAGACCTGGATTTGCCAAAAGCCATCTGGTGCTGTCAAGGTGCCTGCCGCGCTCTATCAGGAACGCCGGGCCGCATCAGCTTTATCTTCCCACAGCTCTTGGACTGCGTGCTGATCTCGCGGCGCAGAACCCCTGCATCGACGGCCAACCGCTAGCCATTGTCCCATGAGAGCGATGCGCCGCATGCTCTCGCGGTTCTCGGTCCATCTGGTTTTCAAGGTGCGTCGGCAGCCGCGTGCGTGAAGCGGCAGACCGTGAAGCCATATGCAACGCTACCGCGCCACCCCCGGCGCCTCAAGGCCCCGGGCAGCAAAACGCCTGAAATGCCATAACCTCTACGTCGCGCTCGGCCAGCCGTAGTAGTCCATGAACAGGTAGGGGGATTCTGCCAGCTCGCGCCTCGTGTCCGCGTAGGAGCCCTCGATCGCCTGCCTGAGCACCAGCTCGATCATGTCGGCGCGGTTCTGGGTGGAGAAGCTCCAGCGCCACTTGAACCACGCCATGTACAGCCCCAGGCGCCTTGTGGCGACCCCGCGGAAGTTGTCCATGAAGCACGACAGCGACGAGTGTACGGCGTTGATGCGGTTGACCTTGTGGGCCCTCGCGTCGAAGGAGTCGTGCACGGCGACCCCCAGTTCCCTCAGCGCGCCAGGGTAGGCCTTGTGCTTGTCCGTGCAGACGATGGCCCCCTCGACGACCCTGCCCTCGAGCCGGCTCTCGGCGACAGCCCTGGTCAGCGGCCCGCGGCACGCCACGTCGAAGAAGAAGTCCCCGGTGTCGGACACGCCCGTGAGCACGCAGATCTTGTCCTTGGAGATGCCGCGCCTGGCCTGGGAGTGTTTTGGCTTCCCCGCCATGCCCTTCACGCCGCGCCTCTTGGCTGGCCTTGGCATCTGGAAGCCAGGGTTGCGGGTGTGGTTGCCAGAGAACGACTCGGTGAAGTAGCACTCGTCGAGCTGGCACCCGTTGCCCGCACCCACGCGGAAGGAGGGGAGCAGCTCGTAGAGGCACTGCAGCAGCCGGATGCGCATGAACCACGCCGTCTTGAGCGACACGCCGCACTTGCTGGCGGCCTCCCTCAGCGTCAGGACATCCACCAGGCACTCCGCGTACTTCTTCCATACAGCAGCGTCGAGCTTGCTCGCGCCAAGGACGGACCTGCGCATGCGACCGAAGCGCCTGCCGCAGTCCCTGCACCTCCAGCGCTGCCCGCCGGACGCGTCGTGGCCGTCGCGGTTGATCGACACCGACCCACAGCGGGGGCAGCATGCGACCTCGGGCTCGTCCCCTGCGTCGAGGGCCAGCTGCGCGTCGATCACGTCTTGAATCGCCGCGATCATCCTGCGGCGCTGGTCCTTGCCCATCGCCGCCAGCCCGCCCCTCACGGTCTCCTCGAGGCTGTGCTTCCCTGCCATCGCTTCCCTCCAGCGCTCGCTTGTCTATGCAGTGGGGATGCTATCGCGGGGGTGTGACGCAGAAACGGGCCCGAGAAACACCATCTTGGGTTAACACAACCTTATAATTAGCTTCTTGGGGTATCTTTAAATACTGTAGAAAAGAGGAAGGAAATAATAAATGGCTAAAATGAGAATATCACCGGAATTGAAAAAACTGATCGAAAAATACCGCTGCGTAAAAGATACGGAAGGAATGTCTCCTGCTAAGGTATATAAGCTGGTGGGAGAAAATGAAAACCTATATTTAAAAATGACGGACAGCCGGTATAAAGGGACCACCTATGATGTGGAACGGGAAAAGGACATGATGCTATGGCTGGAAGGAAAGCTGCCTGTTCCAAAGGTCCTGCACTTTGAACGGCATGATGGCTGGAGCAATCTGCTCATGAGTGAGGCCGATGGCGTCCTTTGCTCGGAAGAGTATGAAGATGAACAAAGCCCTGAAAAGATTATCGAGCTGTATGCGGAGTGCATCAGGCTCTTTCACTCCATCGACATATCGGATTGTCCCTATACGAATAGCTTAGACAGCCGCTTAGCCGAATTGGATTACTTACTGAATAACGATCTGGCCGATGTGGATTGCGAAAACTGGGAAGAAGAAACTCCATTTAAAGATCCGCGCGAGCTGTATGATTTTTTAAAGACGGAAAAGCCCGAAGAGGAACTTGTCTTTTCCCACGGCGACCTGGGAGACAGCAACATCTTTGTGAAAGATGGCAAAGTAAGTGGCTTTATTGATCTTGGGAGAAGCGGCAGGGCGGACAAGTGGTATGACATTGCCTTCTGCGTCCGGTCGATCAGGGAGGATATCGGGGAAGAACAGTATGTCGAGCTATTTTTTGACTTACTGGGGATCAAGCCTGATTGGGAGAAAATCAAATATTATATTTTACTGGATGAATTGTTTTAGTACCTAGATTTAGATGTCTAAAAAGGAGGCTTCGGTAGTTTGTGTGACAAGGGGCTAGCCTAGGCAGCAACGCTCTTCGCTCCCTTCACGCCCTTCTTCCTCGCCTTCACCGGGCGACCCGGGAGCTGGGGCTGGC
>NZ_JBQKGN010000037.1:0-4380 GCF_052118785.1 Collinsella sp. LCP21S3_A9
GAGGACTACGTCATCATCGACACCGCCGAGTACGCGATCCCGGGCCTGGACGACGACTTCCGCGTCATCGTGTCGCCGTGGATCCTGTCCGTGCTGACCACCGACCGCCTCGCGCGCAACTACGAGCTGGTCACCAAGCACAACCTCAAGTACCGCCGCTACTACCACCAGTTCGACTACTAATTCTATTTGGGGGAAACCGCAATGAGGCAATACATCTTTGCCAGCCACGCGCATTTTGCGACCGGCATCAAGGAGAGCACCGAGCTACTCTCGGGCGCGCGCGATAACGTCCACGATCTGTCGATGTTTGTCGACGGCCGCACCGACGTCGCCGAGGAGGCCGCCAAGCTCCTGGCGACTATCGATCCCGCCGACGATGTGATCGTGTGCACCGACCTGTTTGGCGGCAGCGTCAACAACGAGTTCACCAAGATCGTCCAGACGCGCCCCAACACCTACCTGATTGCCAACATGAATCTGCCGCTGCTAATCCAGCTGCTCTTCTCGGACCAGGAGGCTCCCGCCGACCAGGTTATCCGCGAGATTCTCGCGGCTGACGACACGCGCGTCAAGTTTGTCAACGACCTGCTGACCGATGCGGATGACGAGGAAGAGTTCTAGTCACCGCCTGCTAATAATGGGGCCGGGTTTCCGGCATGAGACCTTTGGGGGTCAATCATGATTCAATTGGTTCGCGTCGACCATCGTCTGCTTCATGGCCAGGTGGCCGTCTCTTGGGTCCAGGGCCTGGGCTCCGACTGCATCTTCTGCGTTGGCGACAAGGTTGCCAACGATCCCGTCTGGAAGACCACGCTCAAGATGGGAAAGCCGGCCAACGCCAAGCTCGTCATCAAGGACATGGAGCACGCCATCGAGGCTATCAACTCCGGTGTCACCGATAAGTACAAGATGATCATCTGCGTCGCCAGCATCGCCGAGGCCAAGCAGCTTGTCGAAGGCTGCCCGCAGATTACCTCCATCAACCTGGGCAACACCAAGTCCAAGGATGAGCAGCGTCCCGATGCCCGTAAGATCTCCCGTCAGATCTTTGTGACCGCTGCCGAGGAAGAGGACATTCGCGAGCTCGTCGGCCGCGGAATCGAGGTCGAGATTCGCGCTCTGGCCGACGACCCCAAGGTCGATGCTCTAAGCGCCCTCTAATTGGGAACTACGGGGCGGCGCGTACGGCGCCGCCCTGCCCGTGGGCGTACCGGATAAACGCTTTACCCGTTACCCCATCTACCGTTCACCGGGAGTACCTGCCCGTTGAGCGATTGGTATTAAATAGTTTTCGCATGACTATATAATTGGTATTAAATCATTTGCACCGGTTTAGGTGTTAACAGCACACCGGTACAAGCTGGATCTGTCTGGACGATTGTCGGCATGGGAAAGGGCGCGCTGACAAGTCGGGAATCGCCGCGCGGATCCAAGAGGGATCAAAGGGAGGAACAATGCTTGTTCAAGCGATCCTTATCGGACTTATCGCTGCCTTCGGTAAGCTCGATTATCAGCTCGGTACGCTCTATGCGTTCCGCCCGATCGTTCTGTGCCCGCTCGTCGGCATAGTCCTCGGGGACCTGCAGTCCGGCCTCGCCATCGGTGCGAGCCTCGAGCTGCTCTTCATGGGCTCAATCTCCATCGGCGCTTACGTGCCGCCCGATGAGTGTATTGGCGGTGTGCTCGCCTGCGCCTTCGCTATTCAGCTGGGTCAGAGCACCGAGGCCGCTATCGCGCTCGCGATGCCCATCGCCACTCTGTGCCTGGCCATTAAGAACGTCGTCAACGCCGGTATGCCCCTTCTGGTCGACCGTGCCGACGTCTTTGCCAGCAAGGGTAACCTCAAGGGTATCTACGCTATGCACTGGATTATCGGTCTCGTGATTGTCGTCCTGGCCTTTATCCTGTGCTCGGTCTCCTTCTATCTGGGTGCCGACGCCGTTCAGGGCCTGCTCGACTTCATCCCGACGTTCGTCCTCGATGGCTTTGGCGTCGCAGCCAACATCCTGCCTGCCATGGGCTTCGCCATGCTCGGCCGTCTGGTGCTTACCAAGCAGCTCGTGCCGTTCTACTTCCTGGGCTTCCTGCTGTGCTCCTATGCCAACGTGCCCGTCCTCGGCGTCGCTCTGATCGCAATCATCATCGGCATCGACAAGTACGACCTGCTGGGCCTTGGTGGCGCCCAGCCCCAGCTTTCTGTGGAAGGGGATGAGGACGATGACTTCTAATTCCGAGAACCAGATTACTCGCTCCGACCTCATTAAGAGCGCCGTGAACACCGGCGCCCTGGGCATGGAATTCTCCTGGACCTACTACAAGCAGATGAACATTGCCTTCTGCCTGATGGTCGCCAACATGCTCAAGAAGATCTATGCCGGCCGTCCCGACGATTACGCCGAGGCCCTGCACCGTCACAGCGCGTTCTTCAACATCACCCCGCAGCTCGCTCCCTTCGTGGGCGGCATCGCGATGGCCATGGAGGAGAAAGTCGCTCGTGGCGAGGTTGAGCCCGAGAGCGTCAACGACATCAAGGCCGCCCTTATGGGCCCGCTTTCCGGCCTGGGTGACTCCTTCTTCCTGTCCACCCTGCGCGTCGTCGCCGCTGCCGTGGGCATCAGCCTGTGCCAGGCCGGAAACGTCTTTGGCCCCATCGCTTTCCTGCTCATCTACAACACCCCGGCGTTCCTGATTCGTATCTTTGGCGCTATCAAGGGTTATGAGCTGGGCATTGGCTTCCTCGACGAGGCTCAGAAGACCGGCCTGATGCAAAAGATCATGGCCTGCGTCGGCATCGTCGGCGTCATGGTCGTCGGCGCCATGAGCAAGGACATGTTCTGGGCTTCGCTGCCCGTCGCTATCGGTCAGGGCGACTCCGCCCAGACTCTCCAGGACATCCTGGACGGCATCATGCCCGGTATGCTCGGCATGGCCGCCTTCTGGCTCTATTACTGGCTGCTCTCCAAGAAGATCAACCCGATGGTCTTGATCCTCTGCACCATGGTCGTGGGCATCATCGGTGCTTACTTTGGAGTGCTTGCCTAATATGTTCGAATCGCGCTTCCATCGCGTCTAACGGTTGCGTCGATCTTTGGGGGCTTGTCGCATCTGCGGCGGCCCCCTGTTTTTTAAAACTCCGTACGAAAGGGGAGGGCTATGGTCGTACCCGAGCTTTCGCTCATGAACATCAACCATCGTTACTACAGCATCGAGACGTTTTTTAAGGCTGCAGGTGAGGCCGGCTATCGCAATATCGAGCTGTGGACCGGCTCGATGCACCTGTATGTGGATTGCCATGAGCACGAATCGGTGGATAAGATTCGCGATCTTGCCGCCCAGTACGGCATCAAGATCGTGTGCGTGTGCCCCGAGCAGAACAACCCCAAGCCGTGGAACGTCGCGGTGCGCGGCGAGGCGGGCCAAAAACGCATCCTCTCGTACTTTAAGAATGTGATCGACGTAGCCGTTGAATTGGGCGCGCCGCAGATTCTGGTGACGAGTGGTTGGGCCTATCTGGACGAGCCGGCTGAGGACGCCTGGGCCCGTAGCGTTGCCATGCTGCGCTCGGTGTGCGACTACGCCGACACGCGCGGTATTCGCGTCGCGCTCGAGGCGCTGCAGCCGTCGGAGTCCGTGCTGGTCAACACTGCACAGGATGTGGCGCGCATCCTCGAGGCGGTCGATCGCCCCAACCTGAAGGCTTGTATCGACTTTGGCGCCATGGAAGTTGCCGGCGACACGATAGACGGCTACTTTGAGGTTTTGGGCAACAAGATCGTTCACACCCACTTTGTAGATGTGGGCGGCGGCACGACGCATCTTGCCTGGGGCGACGGCGAGCGTGATATGCGTGCCGACCTCGAGGCACTCATGCGCCACGGCTATACGGGCTATGTCTCGGCCGAGACGTGTGATGGCCGCTACTATCAGGATCCGTCCAAGGCGACGACTCAGGTTATCGAGATGTATCGCCGTGTGACAGCGGAGATGGAGGCCGAATAACTAAACTGCGCGGTTGCGCCGGAAACGCTTGGGCGGGTCTGGCGCAACGCTTTTATAGCTGGCGAGTTGTGGGGAGCCCGTTGGCAGTAGCGCTCGAAATAGACAACTATTGGCGTTGTAATACCACTCGGGTGAGGAAACCGACCGTTTGCCGCAAATCTCCGTGAGTTTAGATTGGTATTAAATAACAAGCAATCGTATGGCTATAATTGGTATCAGTAAGAAGCGCGATGTATAGAATTGCGCACATGTGATGGGAGGACACACATGAAGGAGACCGAGAAGATCGAGATCATGCACTTCGACCAGGAGGGCTACCTCGAGGACGGCAGGAACGTCTACGAGGCCGGCAAGCGGATGACCGCCCTGGCCGACCGC
>NZ_JBQKGN010000038.1:0-4138 GCF_052118785.1 Collinsella sp. LCP21S3_A9
CCGATACAATACGGAGAGGCGCAGCGATGCGCTCGGCGGCCGCACGCCGGCCGAGTTCCGCGCCGCGCTGGGAAGGGCCACGTAACGGTCCAAGAAATCGTCCGCAGTCCCAAACTGCGACCCGGAATCTGTGCCCGAAACGGGACGTGGTTTCCCCGAGGACCGAAACAGCCGCCCGCCCCTCGTCAAAATCATCCGCTTTCCTCCGTTGTATGCGGATCATCCAAGGAGTGTCCCAGAGTGCCAGCAATAGGAACGTCCCCAGCTGCCGGCAGCATTTCACCACAACTGCAAAAACCCGCGCAGGCAACCGTAGTCACCTGCGCGGGTTTAGTGGGCGCTCACAAAGGTACGTTACAGAGGCCCACGTCAGTTATGGATTACCGAACGGCACCGGCACGCGATGCCTCAGTCGGCTTACCAAGCGATGAAGCTTACCGAAGTCCTAGACAATCGGCGCAATGCCGGCAAAGTGCAGATACAGCGAAATGATTGCTACGATAATGACCACCGCTGCGATCAGCTTGTCGTGCAGATGCGGAAGCACCGGCTTACCGCGACCTCGCTCGCCCAACATATAGACGGGAATGGCCGGAGCAAAAAGAATCGTCGTGATCATAACGCCCTGAAGACCCGTCGACCACACCAGGAACAATGTGTAGATGAAGCCGAGCGTACCGAAGAAGCGGGCTTTGCCGACGCTGGGCGCATGCGGCCCGTCCAGATGCTCGTTCTTCCAGCCAATCACCATGTAATAGGCAGCCGAGCAGACATACGGAACCAGAATCGTGTTGACTGCGCAGCTATAGAAGAACTGGTAGGTGCTCGCCGCCACATACGACACGATCAAGAAGAGCTGCGTGATGCCGGAGCTCACAAGAACCGTTACCACCGGGGCGTCGTGCTTGTTCGTCTTGGCAAACGCCAGAGGGAAGGATCCCTGGCGCGCCGCCTCGAACGGCGTCTCGGACGCAATGATGACATAGCCCAGCAGCGCGCCGACCAGCGAAAGGATAACGCCAAGGTTTACGATGGCAGCGCCAACCGGACCGATTGCGCACTCGAGAATTCCCGCCATGGAGGGCGTTGCGAGCTGCGCCATCTCCTCGCGCGGCATAATGCCGAGTGACAGCATCGAGATGATCAGATACAGCGTAAATACAGCCGCAAATCCGAGCGCCGTCGAGCGGCCGACGTCACGCACGTACTTTGCACGGCCCGAGATAACGACAGCGCCCTCGATGCCCGTGAAGACCCAGACAAGGGCGATCATGGTCGAGACAACCTGCTCGCCAAAGCCAGGACCAGCCGGCTCTCCCCAGAAGTTGTCCATAAAGATATCGACGTTGAACTTACCCAGGAGCACGATGCTCAGCACAAAGAGCCCCAGCGGCACCAGCTTCGCCAACGTGACGATAGTGTTAATGCCCGCAGCCTCCTTAACGCCACGAAGCACAAGGACGGTAAGGAACCACAAAAACGCGCTGGCGCAGACGATGGAAAGCAGGTTGTTGCCCGCGCCAAACGCAGGGAAGAAATAGCCCAGCGCGCTAAACAGCAAGAGCGCAAAGCTCACGTTGGAAAGACATGCGCTGATCCAGTAGCCCCAGGCGGAGTTGAATCCAATGTAATCGCCAAAACCAGCCGCAGCGTATGCATAGATGCCGCCGGTCAGGTCGGGACGAGCCTGAGACAAACCGTTGAACACCATCATCAGCGCAAAGACGCCGATAAAGCAAATTCCCCACGAGACGATAACCGCACCGGTATTTGCCCCGCCTGCTGCCATATCGCCGGCAAGCGAAAAGATACCGCCACAAATACTGGCGGTAATGACCATCATGGTCAGACGAAAGAGATCGAGGCCATTAGGGTCGATAATCTCGTCGTTTTGAACTTTAGAGGCCATTGTATGTGCACCCCCTTCATCATGTGATCGAACGAAAGATGACCCGGACGTCCCGAATCGGGTGCCGGGCCATCGGTCAAGCGATCATCAGACTGTTACAGCTATCGCGTTAGAAGCGCAGCGACAGGCAAGAAAGGCCGCCGTCGACCTTGCGATACTCGGAGGTATCGACGACGAGCGTCTTGTAGCCCAGATCCTGCACGGCCTTGAGCACGGTCGGATAGCCCTCGGCGACGATGACCGTACCGTTGACCCAGATGCAGTTGGCGCCGTAAGCCTCGTCCTCGGGCACGACGATCTTGTTGTACTGGGCAAAGTCGGGTTTATCGATAAACTCACCGGAAACGAGCATGTTGTTGTCCTCGATGTAGTTGACGCCCGTCTTGAGGTGTAGGACCTCCTCCAGCGGAACCTCGGAACCCTCGAGACCCCAGCCCTCGAGAATCTCACAGAACTGGCGGATGCCCTCTTCGTTGGTGCGAGCGGAGCGACCGACGTAGAAATGGTCGCCGACCATCATGACGTCGCCGCCGTCGAGCGTACCCGGAGAAACGATGTGCTTGACATGCTCGTCGTCAAAGAAGCGACGGACGGCTGGTTCGATCTCGTCCTTCTCGCCGTTGCGGCTGTCGGCACCGGGGTTGGTAATGATGGCGCCGCAGCGAGTGATGACGGCCGGATCCTCGACAAAGCAGCTGTCGGGATACTGCTCGAGCGCCGGCAGCACCGACACGTCAACGCCGCACTGCTCGAGCGCATGCTCGTAATCGTAGTGCTCCTCGATGGCACGCTCGTAGATGGGCTGGCCAAGCTCGGGGGCACTCGTGATGCCATTGCTCAGGGACTTGCCGGGACGACGGATGATGACGTGGCTGAACTTGGTCATGATGATCCTCCTTGGATCTCTTAGCAGAGAGCGGGACTTCTTTGCGCCCGCCTTCCTTTCGATGGCTTTATCTTAAGGCGGTTTTCCTATTTTGTATATTGTATACAATCCTGAACGGTAGGTATTCATCGGTAAGCGTATTCTCACCTATCGGCGCAAAGTAGCGCGATTTAACTGGTCGTTCTATAATTCAACTGAGCTATTCAAGCGAAACGTATTTAATTTTGAAAATATACAGTTGAGGAACACAAGCTCATGGAAACGCTCAGAAGACCCTTGAAGGATCATGTATACGACTATATTTCGAGCCGCATAGATGCCGGCGAGCTTTCGGCTGGCGACCGCGTGAGCGAGCAAGCGATCTGCGATGCCATGGGCGTGTCGCGCACGCCGGTTCGCGAGGCGCTCATTCAGCTGGCAAGCGATGGCTACCTGGACAATCTCCCCCGTCGCGGATTCCGTGTCCGTGGGTTCGATCAACAAAACGCCGTTGAAGTCTTTGAGATTATGGGGCCGCTCGATGGGCAGGCGGCATACCTCGCCTGTCCCCTCCTGACCAAAGAGGACATCATGCAGCTGAAGTTTTTGGTTGGGTCCATGGACCTTGCGATCCAAGGCGGTCTTATCCGAAAGTACGACGACATTCAGCGAGACTTTCATCTGACGTACTTCAACCGCTGCGGCAACGATCGTCTACGCGATATGATTGCGCAGCTCGAGCGCTGCTTTATCAAACGCGATTACGAGACTGTCGATCAAGAGACGGCGTGCAAGCTGCTCGATAAAGCCAATGCCGAACATGCCCATATTCTTGAACTGTTCGAAGCGCGGGACGCGGCGGGCGTGCGCGATTACGTACGCGATGTCCATTGGAACACGGAGAACGCCCAGTTCACCGTTTGGTAGGAAAGCAGCGGGCGGTAGCGGACCAATTCTTGGCACCGCCGCTCAAAATGATTCATTTCCCTCCGTCACCAAGGGATCATTGGTGCAATGGGAGCAGGTTACTTTGCGCCAATAAGTAGGATGCGGAGCAACCAAACGGCGGGACTCCGGGCCGCAGCTTCTCAAACGACACCCTTCCGGAAACCGTGTCCCACTATCCGGGCGAATTCTGGGATGCAGCTTCCCAATGGGGCCCCTTGGGGAAATCGCATCCCGGAATTCACGCCCGAAACGGGATGCGTTTTCCGGTTGAGGCATCTTGCGGAAAATGCATCCCAGAATCGTCGCGGGACTGCGGACAAAAAGTTGGACCGTTGAGGTCCGGAACGGAGTCCGCATGGCATACAGTAGGAGAATGGTGGAGAGGGCCAGGGCGCTTCGCGGCGCCGGGCTCACCG
>NZ_JBQKGN010000039.1:0-3048 GCF_052118785.1 Collinsella sp. LCP21S3_A9
GTTTTGTGCGCTCACCGGCGCACAAAACAGTCCGGCGGGTTCAAATTTTTCCCAAGCGCGGTGAGATGCCGCGCTCTCGTTCTCTGCCGTGAGATGCGGCAAAGGAGGCTCCAGAATCATGGCGAAAGGTGCTCGTATCCGCTCTGGGCCTATGCCGGACGAGAACTCTGCACGGTCTGATGCTCGCGGCTACAGGCTGGAGGATTTGCCAGCGTCCGGCTATGACGGCCCGGTGCCCGACTTTCCACTGCCCAACGTGACTGATCGTGAGTCTGAGGTATGGGAGTGGGCGTGGCGGACTCCGCAGGCGTGCGCGTGGTCGATGGACGTGTCGGGGTGGCTGGTGCGTTCGGTGGCGATGTGGACTCGGCTGTCTGTCCGGTGTGAGGACGCCACCGTGTCGGCCCCGGTGCTGGGGCAGTTGCATCGTTTCGCTGAGCACATCGGCTTGACGCCTGCTGGTTTGGCAGCTCTGGGGTGGAAGATCACAACCCGCACCGCCTCGTCAGTCGAGGCTGAGGCTGCGACGCCGAAGCGGTCTCGCGGCTCGAAGCTGAGAGCGATCAATGGCGGCCTCGCTTCCTGACGATGACTGGTCGGTTGCGTGGCCAACTCTGGGGTATCTGTCTGCTGACTGGATCGAGGCCCACTGCCTGGTCGCTGACGGCTGGTCGATGGGTGAGCCGTTTGTGCATGACGGCTGGCAGTTGTGGTGCACACTCAACCATTACAGGGTGAAGCCGAAGGCGGTGTTTAACCAGGCCCGCCCGGTGGGTGCGCCAGCGTTCCAGTATCGCCGTTCGCAGGTGGTGGGGCCGCAGAAGACGGGGAAGTCGCCGTGGGCTGCGTCGCTGATCCCGTTCGAGGCTGTCGGGCCGTGCATTTTCGCTGGCTGGGCTGTTGGTGGCGAGCGGTATCGGTGTGTCGATCATGGCTGCGGTTGCGGGTTCGTCTACGCCTACGATGCGGGTGAGCCGATGGGTATTCCGCGGCCGGTGTCCCGCATCCAACTGTTGGCGACGGCTGAGGATCAGACCGACAACATTTACGCGCCGCTCCAAGAGATGATCAGGCGCGGCCCGTTGCAGGAGCTGATGCGGGTTCGTGAGGATTTCATCCGCACGCCGAACAATGGCGAGGTGTTGCCGATCACGGCTGCACCGAACTCGAAGGTGGGCGCTCCCATCCATTTCGCGGTGGCGGATGAGTCAGGCCTGTACACGGGCAAGCTGATCAAGGTATGGCAGCATATGCGCCGCGGCTTGGCGGGTATGGGTGGTCGTGGCCTGGAGGTGACGAACCCGTGGGACCCGATGGAGAACTCGGCGGCTCAGCAGACGTTTGAGTCATCATCGAAGGATATTTTCCGGTTCTACCGCAGGCCGCCCACTGACCTGAGGTTTGAGCTGAAATCTGAGCGGGCGAAGATTCTGCGGTTTGTGTATCGCGGGTCGCCGTGGGCTGATCTGGAGGCAATCGAGGCCGAGTGCGCCGAGTTGATGCACACCGACCCGGCGCAGGCGAAGCGGTTCTTTGGGAACATGCTGGTGCAAGGCTTGGGCGCGTTCCTGCCTGAGGCTGTGGTGGAGGCTGCTGAGCTTGCGGTCGACGTGCCGGACGGCGCGGCGGTGTGTGGCGGGTTTGACGGGTCACGGTCGAGCGACTGGACGGCGCTGCGATTGCAGACGATTGACGGGCATCGGTTCACGCCAACGTATGGGCCAGATCAGCGTCCAGCGGTATGGAACCCAAGGGAGTGGCCGGAGGGTCGTATCCCTCGCGGCGAGGTTGATGCCGCCGTGGATGAGGTGATGCGCCGCTACAGGGTGGGGCGCATCTACTGCGACCCGCGGCACTGGGAAACGCAGGCCGATGCGTGGGCGTCGAGGTTCGGTGACGATGTGGTGCTGCAGTGGCCGACGAACTCGATTGCGCGCATGTTTCCAGCACTGGTCAGGTACCGGGAGGACATGGCCGAGGGGTTGACGACGCACGCCCCGGATGAGGTGTTCAAGGCTCAGGCGTTGGCGGCCCGGATGGTCGCGAAACCGGGCGACAAGTTCATTCTCGGCAAACCGGCTGAGCATTTGAAGATCGATGTGGTGATGGCTGACGTGCTGGCGCACGAGGCTGCCGCGGATATGGCGGCGGCCGGTTGGTCGACCGAAGCCAAGGAAACGATTTTCTTCCTATGAGTCGCGAAAGGGGTGGCTGCGTGTGCTGAGTGTTGACGAGCTGCAAACTCTTGACCGGCTGTACCTCGACCTACGTTCCCATCGTGATTCTGACGACATGCTGCTGTCCTACTACGACACGGAGCATGCCTTCACGCATATCGGGTTGGCGTTGCCGCCTGAGTATCGCCGCGAGTATGACGTGATCACGTCGGGGGCGGCTGTGGTGGTGGACTCTGTGGTTGATCGCCAGCAGATGCGCGCCCTCGTGCTCCCCGGCGAAGAGAAGGCCGATGACCGGTTGCGCGCTATCTGGGATGCGTCGAACGGCGACGTGCAGCTCGCGATGTTCAATCGGGATCGCAGACTGTTTGGTCGGGCGTTCCTGACGGTGGGCGGCAATAACAAGAATCCGGATCTGCCGTTGATCCGTGCCGAATCTCCGCGTGAGATGGCTGGCCTTGTTGATGAGCGTCACGAGATGGTGACGGCGGCTGCACGGTTCTACGGCGTGGATGCCGTGACTCGACGCACCCCTTGTTTCGCGACGCTGTATCTGCCTGATGAAACGGTGTGGGTTGAGTGGTCGCCGCGTACCGGCAAGTGGGTCGAGGTCGACCGCGACCAGCACCGGATGGGTGTCGTCCCAGTGTTCATGCACCTCAACAAGAGGGTTTCAGGGTCATGGGTTGGGAGGACGGCGCTGACCAGGGGCCTGCGGTCGATCATCGACAGCTCGTGCCGGAATCTGACGAACCTGCAGTTCGCGGTCGAGTCGCATGGCATCCCCCGCATCTTCATGACTGGGGTCGTGAAGGGCGATTTTGTTGACCCGAAGACTGGTGAGCCGTTGCCGGTATGGGCCGCCTACTAC
>NZ_JBQKGN010000040.1:0-2863 GCF_052118785.1 Collinsella sp. LCP21S3_A9
GTCCGAGAGGGCGGGATGCCGTTCGAGATGAGGGTCAAGACGCCGGCGCCCGACGAGGAGACGGCGAGTTAGCCGGCAGGTCGGCATGTCAATCCTGGTCTAACAGAGCCTAAATCAAACCCCTATCCCAACGACCGGCTGAGGGATCCGAGCTCATCGTTTCCCATCGTGCGCCACATTTGGAAGATGCAGACGCGTGCCAGGAAAAAGAAACCGTTATCGACCAGCTGCACAGCAGCGTCTGCCAGCTGGTTGGACACGGCGGGCACCGGCGGCAGTTCGAGCCCGGCCTTACTGATGGTCTCAACCGCTTCCTCGAACGTCGGTGGCTCATTGACACCCATCTCGTTCATAAGGCCCTGCATTTCCTCCAGTGCGTTGCTACCCGACTCCTCGCCGCGCGGTACCAAGCGGTAGCACGCCAACGCCAGCTGGAGCTGATCGCAGTTCCAGTAGGCAAACGCTAGGCGATAGAACAGGTAGCCGATTGCGGAACGGTCACTGGCAATGCGCAGGCCGTGGCGCGCCACCTCAATGACCTCGTCATAGCGCTCCAGACGCGCCAGCACGTTGATGAGTGCAAAGTGTGATTGCATGGATGAGCGCGCCAGATCGTAAAGATGACGCACCTCGGGCAATGCCCGCTCAAAATCCTCCTGATCGGCGTAAAAGCTGCAAATCTCATGCTGGGCAAAGTACAGCGCATCGGGAGCGCGCAAAATACGAACGGAGCGGTCTTCCTCCATTACCGGCAGCACCATACGCACCAGTTGGTTGTCGCAAAACAGCGTCTGGACCGGTCCTGTCGCCAAAAGCTCGGCAACGGCGCACTTGGCCTCCAGCTCCTCAACAAGACGGGAAAAGCCCTCAAACGCACCCGCGCGGTCGACTTTTGCCCGCTCGCGCAACTCAGCGACGCGCGCCACATACGGGTCATCGCCCTCCTCCATAACCTCAAGCTCATCAGCCGTATCGGCAAGCAGCAGGTCGCGCAACGCCGGCGGCAGCGAACGGTGGTCGTCACGCGGGCGAGCATGAACCTCAGCGGGCTCAATCGCATCCGGCGCGTCCGACTCATATGCCTCAAGCATGCGCTTGCACGGCATATCATCCATATCCATACTTTCAAAATTCTTAGCGGCGGGAACGCAATTGGCCAGATAAGCCGCACGCCCAAAGGAATATGTTGCAATGATGCGCTCGCCCCGCTCGCCATCGGGAGCCGCAATCTGAACGTAGCAGCGCGTAATGCTGGCACCGGCAGCAAAACAAGCCGCTGCTAGCGTGAGCGCCACGCGCGCATCGTGCTCGGTGGCCCATGCTGCGCGCTTAGGCTCATCCACCTCGCGCCAGGCATCATCTTGAGCATCGTATTCGCGCTGCGGCATAGCATCGACAACCGTTCGGCCAAATCGAACCAGCATGATGCCCTCGGCGACGTTCGCCCGATAGGTGTAGTCGAGCCGCGTGACCACGTTGAGTGCTTCTACGATACGTGCAAAGCGGGTGCGAACGTCCCACTCGCCGCCTGGCTGGCAAGCTACCGTACCCGGTTTGGCCCACGGGTTGTCATTCGACAGCGTTTCGAGCAGGCGAGGAACGTCGTTTGTCGTCTTGCTGATATGCCATAGGTCAAAGAGCGAGCAGCCCTCAAAGCTTGGCGACGAGGCAACGGGGCCCAACCCTGCCCCAATACGCTCAAGGATGCCGGAGAGGCGGTTAAGACGACACTCGATAGCAAGCAGCATGTCAATCTCGTCTTGGTCCAGCAGGCTACGATCAAAATTGAGATAGAACAGCTTTGAGCGGTCGATACGCGCTAGGCCCATCTCGGACTTGGCAGCGATGGTGCGCAGTCGGGGCAAATCGACCTCGCTCATAAGGGCGGCGGCATAACGCTCGATACCGCTCGGATTATCGGCATGGTCAACGCGGTAGAGCAGCGTCTCGATAGCATCGGGGAGCGGTGCCGTGTTAAAGCCCAAAAACACCTCGACCGGCTCGGGCAACTTTACGAGTTTGATCTTGTTGGCGGTGTTTTTTATACCCTCATCAAGCTCGTCGGCAGGTACCGTGTTCGCAAGAGCGTTGTTGGGGTCGGCAAATATCACGTAGCGCAAGAACATCGAGGCCATAAACTCGCCATAAGGGAGAGCACGGCTCGAATTCCATGTCTCGTGGTCGGACTGCTCACGCATGGGCCCTTCGGGAGAGCCGGCCGTTCGCGCACAAGCGCGCATTGCACCGTTGGCTCCCCGCACCAAAATCTCGCCAACACTGGAATCGGACTCGTCAAGGACCAATTTCATATCGGGGTTCTTGGGCAATGGCACTTTCTGAACAGGGCCGTCAACCTTATAGACCTCACCTGACACGCTCACGTAGCCCAAAAGCGATATGTGGCTTTTGCCTACGAATTCGACGACGTAGCAAGACTCTTTAGGATCCTCGCCAAAAACTTTCCAGACAACACCATACGAGCGCCCCGCGGGTTGCTCTGGCATCGATGGAAAACGCTTTTTGGGGTCGAGAAACCTGAGCTTGTATGTCGGACGCTCTGCCACGAAATATCACCCTGATCGGTCGTATAGCGAAGGAGTGGTCACGGACGGACCGCGACATCTACTCGGAATCTTACACGAGTCGATAAGAAATAGTCTCCCGCGGGCGGAGGCGCACGATTCCAGTCGAGTGTCTGGGGTCGAATGGCGGCGTAAAAGAAAAGCCCCCGTTGCCGGAGGCTTCAAGTTCGATTGGTGCGGCGTATAGGATTCCGCGCATCCGCTTCGCGGATCCGCACCGGCTTCGCCCGCCTGCCGGCGCGCTCGCCCGCTCGCTAAAAACGCTCCGCGTTTTCTTTACG
>NZ_JBQKGN010000041.1:0-2471 GCF_052118785.1 Collinsella sp. LCP21S3_A9
TGTTTAGGGCAATCTGATTGTTGCTAGTGCGGCACCCATTCTTTTCATCTACGGAAACGAAAAATTTCAGAAAAGGCAAAGGCATGCCGACCAGCTAGGCCTACCGTTGCAATTGCAGCTACCAACTGACAATTGCACAGGAGGCAGGAAGGATGATCAGCATGCCAATGATCGAAAGTATACGAGAGATGTCGAGAAGGGGCCTCTCCAATGCGGAGATACAGCGCAGGACGGGGATATCCCAACCGACGATCCGCAAGTACATCGCGATGGACGATTTCTCGCCGCAGGCCCCGAGCCTGCAATCGCGCCCGTCGATCCTTGACCCTTACAAGCCCTTCGTCGACGAGATCCTGCTCGGCGACCAGCGCGTATGGCGCAAGCAGCGACACAGCGCAAAGCGCATATACGAGCGCTTGCTGGACGAGACCGCCTACGACGGCGGCTACGGAACCGTCAAGAACTACGTGAGGAGGCGCAAGGCCGAGATATCCGCGGCGTCCGACTGCTATATGGAGCTTGTCTGGGCGCCGGGGGAGGCGCAGGCCGACTTCGGCGACGTCGACGTGCTGGCCGGGGGAGAGCGCGTGAGGATGCACTTCCTGGTGCTCAGCTTCCCCTTCTCCAACATGGGCTTCTGCCAGCTCTTCGCGGGCGAGACCAGCGAGTGCGTGTGCCAGGGCCTCCGCGACATCTTCGAGCACATCGGCTGCGTTCCCACCCGCATCGTCTTCGACAACGCCACGGGCGCCGGCAGGCGCCGCGGGCAAAGCGTGACCGAGGCGGACCTCTTCCGCCGGATGAAGGCCCATTACGGGTTCGAGGCGACCTACGCCAACCCCCGCGCCGGCAACGAGAAGGGCAATGTGGAGCGAAAGGTCTACTGGTGTCGCCAGCATCTGTTCACGCCTGCGCCCAGCGTCGACGACATCGAGCTGTTCAACGCGGAGCTGCTCAGCCGCTGCTCGGGCTCGGGTTCGAACCGCCACTACGAGAAGGGGCTGACATGGTCGGAGCTGTTCGAGAGGGACAGGTCGGCGATGCCGCCCCTGCCCGCCAAGCCCTTCAGCTGCATGCGATTCGTCACCGGCGTGTCGGTGGACAAGCGCGGCGACGCCACCGTCGACGGCGGCCACCGCTACCATGTGGGCCACAGGCAGGCTTCCGGCACCGTCACCGCCGTGTACGGCGCCCACACCGTCGCGTTCGCGGACGCCGCGGGCGAGATCGTGGCGGAGCACGCGAGGAGGTTCGGGGCCGCGAAGAACGGGCCGGAGGCCGTGTCCCAGCTGGCGTTGCTGGTGAGGAAGCCCGGCGCATGGCGCAACTCGGCGGTCAGGGCCGCCATGCCCGCAGACGTGAGGGCCCATGTGGACGCGCTGGAGTCGGCTGCCAGAAAGGACCTGATCGTGTGCATGCGCAGGTGGTGCAGGGAGAGCTCGGTCGAGGACGTCGGCGCCGCTATCTCCGAGGTGCTGGCCTCAACGGGGAGAGCCAGGCCCTCCGACGTGGAGATGATGCTCGCGAGGATGGGCGGGTTCGGCCTTGGGACGGAGCCCGACGTCGGCCCGGATCTCACTGTCTACGACAGGATGCTCGGAGGTGACGCCGCATGAGCGCGCGAGGCGACCTGGAGAGCGCGGTGAGAAGAGGGTTCAGGGCCGTGATGCTATCCAACCACACTGCGGAGAAGTACGCGTCGGAGTCGACGGCCGCAGAGCTCAGGTTCTTGGCAGGCATGTTCGAGGAGGAGCTCTCCTGGAGAGAGGAGAGCAGGAGGGGGCGGCTGCTGAAACGGGCCAAGTTCCCGGTCCCCAAGACCTTCGAAGGGTACGACTGGTCGAGGGTAAAGGTGCCGGAGGAGATCGGACGCGGGGGCATCGAGAGCTGCAGGTTCATTGCAGACAAGCAGAACCTCGTCCTGTACGGCGGCGTGGGGAACGGCAAGACCCACATGGCCATAGCGTGCGGAACCGCAGCCTGCGCCATGGGGATGACGGTGATGTTCACGACGATCGCAGACCTCGTCGTGAGGATGACCAAGGCCGAAGCCGAGGGAACCTTGGAGAAGGTGTTCAAAGAGGTCGAGAGGGCCGATCTGGTGATACTGGACGAGCTTGGGTACCTTCCCATAAACCAAGATGGCGCCAAGCTCCTGTACCAGGTGGTGAACAAGTGCTACGAGAGGAGAAGCCTTATCGTGACCACGAATCTTGAGTTCAGCAGGTGGGGAAAGATCCTGACCGACGACCAGATGGCGGCTGCCATGATCGACCGAATCGTCCACTACGGCCACCTGGTCGTGTTCGAGGGGCCGACGAAGAGGATGGAGGCCTCGCCTATGGCCCGAAGGGGCTAAGAGGCAAAGCCAAAGAGAGAAAGAGGCACGCCTTTGCCAAACCTGAAACCTTTCCTTGCCACGTGTGAAAAGAACCGCTGCCTCAATTGAAAGCCCGAGCTTGACACAAACA
>NZ_JBQKGN010000042.1:0-2344 GCF_052118785.1 Collinsella sp. LCP21S3_A9
GCGCTCGAGGAGGAGGCGGCCTCCATCAAGGGCAGCCGCTACGCGCTCGTGAAGAACCCCGAGGACCTCACCGACGGCCAGAGGGCGAGGCTCGAGGCGCTCAAGAAGAGGTGTTAGCGTCGGGTTTATTTAGCCACCATAGAGTCGAATTAATATCGCCATTAATGGCCGCGCTAATTTAGCCAATCGAGTCGCGTTTATTTAGCCAATACACCAGCGCTCAATTGATTGTTGTTTCCTAGTTGTGTTTACCTACTCAGCTTAATCGCCTGCGGGACAGACTCGACCGAGAACGTCTCGCACTCCGATCCCCTGAAGCTCGCGCCCTTCATCATGAACACGGATGCGCGGTCGAAGATCCTATCCAGCGTGCACATCAGCGTCTCGTCTCCCGTGAAGAATTCATCCCAGTTAACCGGCGGGGTGTTGCTGGTGAGGATAAGAATGTTCGGCCCTTCTTTCTCGTAACGTCGGTCTATGATGTCGAAGAACATGTCGGTGCACGCGCGGTTGAACGTGCAGCGGCCTATCTCGTCGATAACCAGGCAGGATGGCTTTACCAGAAAGTTGACCGCCTTGGCGGGGTTTCCGGATTCGATGGACCGCTCCAGCCTGTCCTTGAGCTCGGTGGCCTTCAGGTAGTAGGTTTTGTACCCGTTGAGGCAGCATTCCCTGGCGTACGCCTGCGCAAGGTGCGTCTTCCCGATTCCGCCGGGCCCTATGAACGCTATGTTCTTGCGCGCATGCAGGTTCGCGAGCGACGAAAGCTTCCTGATCGCCGCGGCGTCACGTCCCTGGATGCGCTTGAAGTCGAACCCTTCGAAGGTCTTGGGCGCCTTCTGCGGCAGCCTGCTCATCCTCAGCAGCGTGTCGATCGTCTTGTCGTGCTGCGTCTTCGCAAGGTAGGCGAAGACGGATTCCACTGCGCGCAGCTCGTCATCGCCGAAGTCGTTCCTCACCGCCAGCTCCGCAACCTCCTCGGGCGTCATGGCAACCTTGAAGCCCGATGCGGCCGCGCTGATGGAAGCATAGAGCCTGTCCGTCTCGGTATTTGTCATAGCAGGTCACCTCCGAAGTCGAACTTGGCCAGCATGCTCTTGCCCCTTGGCGGCTCGATCTGCGCTACCGCGGTCCCGGGAGGAACGCTGGGCAGTTCCACCGGCTGCGCTTCAAGGTACTGGTCCTCGCAGAAGGAGTCGCGCTTGCCCCATGTGACCGGATGCACCGCGAGCTCGCGGGACAGGTCATCGCTGTAGATACGGAGAAGGCCGCCTTCGCGGTTGACGCGACAGTCGCGATCCGCGTACCAGTACGGCACGCCGAACCTCCTGCCCTCGTAGCTGACGAACCCGTCGAAGCTGATTCTTCTCCTCGGGCAGAGATAGAGCGCAAGCTCGCCATCCAGCACGACGGATTTACACGCCGGCAGGCACGCGGCCCTGTGCGCATCCGCGGGAACGAGGTCGAGAGCGCGCCTGTATCGATTCGATTGGGATGCGCACCACTCCAGGGCCTCGATGTTCAGCTGCGTGATGTCCTGGAAGGCCCTTCCAGCGAGGAAGTTCCCCTTGACGAACTGCACCAGGCGCTCCACCTTGCCCTTGGTGAACGGGTGCCTTGGCTTGCACAGCCTGGTCTTGAAGCCGACGCACGCCATGAAGGCCGCATAGTCTAGCTGCCACATCGGCGAGCCGTGCGCATCACGACCGACGACCACGCTCTTCATGTTGTCGGTGAGGACGTACTCGGGGATGCCCATCACCATGAACGCGTGCACCATGCCGATAAACAGATTCTCCTGCCTGGCATTGGGGAAGAACTCGATGTAGCAGGCGCCGCAATGGTGGCATACCATAGCGAAGCAAGCGATCTTGTAGGCGCTGCCCTCCCAGTCGATGACGTTTGTGAAGCCCCAGTCCATCTGGTAGGCCTCGCCGGGTGCCGTCTGGAACCTGGTGCCGCGGCTGCCTTGCGGGGCGACGAGCCTCCGCTTCGCCGGAACGAGCGACATGTTGTCCTTGATGTACTGCTTGATTGCGGTGACTCCGCCAGAGTATCCCTGCTCCCTGAGCCTGTCGAGGCAGACCGATGAGTTGGTGACGCCCTTTCCCAGCAGCTCGTCGATGGTGCCCGTGTAGCCGGTGAGCACCGTTTTGGCAGAGCGTTGGCCAGTGCGTCCGTGCGGCGTGACCTTGAAGCCTTTTTCTTTCAGGGTTCTCGCCTTGGACCTCGAGGGTGACGCATAATTTCTTTCGCAAATTGACAACCGCATAGCGGAACACGGCCCATACCCCGTCATATGATTTCTAGCGACTAAACAACAAATCACCGACGAAGGGGGCAC
>NZ_JBQKGN010000043.1:0-2222 GCF_052118785.1 Collinsella sp. LCP21S3_A9
CCTCCCGAGACGGACTGCTCGCCGTCGAGGAGGCCTTCGTGCTCCGGCCACCGCCGGCAGCCGGACACGACCACGACCCGACACCCCAGGAGGACCAGTGACCCCCACCGCGAGCGCCTACGCCAGGCGCTCCGCAACCGACAGGAGACATCATGACCGTGATTGGTAGCGCGCATGCCCCTTGCTTCAGCTATGGGGTAAGCGCATCAAGTGACAGCGAAACCTGCTACACTGTCAACTATGAGCGGCAAGGTTGTGAGGCGGGCGTACAAGTACCGCTTCTACCCGACCCCGGAGCAAGCCGAGCACTAGCCCAGCCGTTCAACCACCAGTCGGCACCGCTCGATGAACTCCGCGTCAGTCAAGTCGTTCTTGAAAGCGTTGATCAGGCGGTCGCACCAGACGCAGTTATCCATGTCTCGCGGGTCCCCGCCGCGGCTTCGGGGTATGCGGTGGTCCAAGCTGGCATTCACGCCGGGCACAAGTTTGACGCCGGTGTAGTAGCAGCGGAATCCTTGCGCTTCGAGCTTGGCCCACAATGCCGCGTACTGGTCTCCTTTGAATCCGTACTTGTTGGCGATACCCTGCAGCCAATGCACGCGGCAGTAGTTGCTCGCGTGTGTCGATGGCGCAGAGCACGCCACGCAGAAGCCTGTACCTCGGCGACTTCGTCGGTATTCCGCGCCCCTTGCGCCGTATCGTTCCCGCGCTTTCTCGCGGCACTGGACGCAGTTTTTGTAGCGCTCATCCGGGAGGCGTGCTCCGCAGTTGTTGCAAGCGAGCCCAGTTTCCGCCCACTTGGCTCTCAGGTTCTTCTTGCGTTCCGCCTGGCGCTTGGAGTGATGATCTGCGCAAGGTCGGCAGAAGCGTGTGGTACCAGTCGGCCCCCGCTCTTCGCCGCAATCCTTGCAGAGTCCCGCCGCGATTCTTCGCGCCTGAGTTGGTTCGTATGCCATAAGGCGAGTCTACCGCATGTGGAGGCTCGCGGTTTCAGCCTGTGGAGATGGAGTGAGACCGCCTCGCTCCTAGAGCGAGGAGGCGTCCGTTGAAGAAGCAGGAATCCCCCGGCTTCAGCCGTGGGGAGCAAGTCAACGATCTGGACACCCTCAGAGTCGGGAGCCTCTTCTCGGGCTACGGCGGCTTGGATCTCGCGCTAGAGGCCGTCTTCCCGACAGCCCAGGTCGTGTGGACCTCCGACATTGACTCGGGAGCGCGCAAGGTGCTCGCGAGTCGCTACCCCGACGCCCCCAACCTCGGCGACGTGACGCGCGTCGACTGGAGCACCGTCCCGCCCGTCGACCTCATCACGGGCGGATCCCCATGCCCAGACCTCAGCACCGCCGGACGACGCGCCGGCATGACCGACGGCACCCGCTCCAACCTGTGGGTCACCATGAGAGAGGCAATCGCCCATGTCCAACCCACATACGTCGTCTGGGAGAACGTCCGAGGAAGTCTCTCCGCTAAGGCCGCTAGCGACCTGGAACACTGCCCGGGATGTATGGGAAGTCCCGATGACAGAGGGCCTGTTCTGCGAGCACTTGGACGTGTACTCGGAGACTTGGGTGACCTCGGGTTCGATGCGGAATGGCACGGCCTACGAGCGTCCGACGTCGGCGCCTGTCACCAGCGGTTCCGAGTGTTCGTCCTCGCTTGGCGACGAGATGCTGCCGACGCCGACCACGCAGGACGCCAAGAATCTGGGCGCCCCATCGCAAATGAGGCGGAACACGCTGCCGTTGAACACGCGGGTGCTGCGGCTCTGAGAATGCTCCCCACGCCGCGGTCGTCGGACACCCACGGCGCGGGCGAGCATGGCACGGGTGGGCCTGACCTGCGCACCGTCGTGACCATGCTCCCCACGCCGGCCGCTGGCGCGTTCAACGACGGCGAGGACGTGGACGCATGGCAGGCCCGCCGAGACTGCGTCAAGGCCGAACTGGGCAACGGCAACGGCTTCGGGATGCCACTGGGTATCGCCGTCGCCACGCTCCCCACGCCTTCCGTGGCCGATGCTACGGGTGGGCATGAGCGACGTGGCGGCGCGCGCGGCGGCGAACTACTACTCAAGGGCATCGCATCCCACGAGCAGTTCGGACAGTACGCCCCTGCCGTCGCCCGTCAGGAGGTCGCGTTCGGGCACCCCGCGCCGTCGCCAACCGAGCCCGGCAAGAACCGGCCACGCCTCGCCGCTGCGTTCGCCGAATGGATGATGGGTCTGC
>NZ_JBQKGN010000044.1:0-2203 GCF_052118785.1 Collinsella sp. LCP21S3_A9
CTCGCAGTATCCGGTTCTCAAGGTGCACGCCCTCGCGGTCAATCCGGTCCGACCGGGCCGCGCGGCAAGGAGATATATTGCCAGACCGGAGGGGCCCGCGGGGCGGGAATCTGGTTGCACACAACTCCTACACAGTTTGGGATTCTCAGCTGTATTTAGCAGTAATAGAGAGGGGACCTCGTTTCCGAGATCCCCTTTTTCGTCTATCTATAGAAATAGGCTTTCAAAGCCTTAGGCCAACAGCTTGCGACCTGACTCCTCAATCGCGTCAAGTGCTGCATCAGCCTCGGCGGCATCCGCGCCCTTAGCGAAGATGTACAGCTTGATCTTGGGCTCGGTGCCGGAAGGACGGACAATGCCCTTGTTGCCGCCCTCAAGATCGAACTCAATGACATTAGCCTTCGGCAGGCCGTTCACGCAGGTGTTGTAATCCACAACGGCCTCGATCTTGGAGCCTGCGAGCTCCGCGGGCGGGTTCTCGCGCAGACCAGCCATGATGCCGGCCATCTTTGCCGCACCCTCAGCGCCCGGATAGCTCAGCGAAATCGTCTTGTTGTGATAGTAGCCATACTTCTCGTACAGCTCGTGCATCGCATCGGCAAGGTTCTTGCCCTGGAGCTTGTAATACTGCGCCATCTGGCAAATGAGCAGCGAAGTGCTCACGGCGTCCTTGTCGCGCACGTGGTCGCCGGCCAGATAACCGTAGCTCTCCTCGAAACCGAAGATAAAGCGATCGACTTCACCAGCATCGGAAAGCGAGGTAATGATGTCACCGATGTACTTGAAGCCCGTCAGGCAGCGACGGAGCTCAAAGCCATACTCCTCGGCCAGAGCATCGACCATGGCGGAAGAAACAATGGTAGTAACCGCGACCTTCTTGGTGAGATCCTCGCCGCGGGCGGCACGGGTCTTGCAGATATAGTCGAGCAGCAGAACGCCCATCTCATTGCCGGTCAGCAGCAGATAGTCATCACCATTCTTAACAGCAACGCCAACACGGTCGGCGTCAGGATCGGTTGCAAGCAGCAGATCGGGGTGAACCTGCTCGCACAGGTCGATTCCCTTCTGCATGGCCTGACGGATCTCGGGGTTAGGATACGGACAGGTCGGGAAATCGCCGTTCGGGTCCTTCTGCTCGGGAACAACCGTGACATCGGTGATGCCGGCGCGCTCAAGCACCGTCGTGACGGGAATGAGGCCAGTGCCGTTGAGCGGAGTGTAGACGAGCTTAAGCGGAGCGCCAGCGATCTCCTCGGCAGAAAGGTTGGTCACGCCGCGCGCGAGAACGGCGTCGTAATAACGCTCGAGGCACGAGTCATCGATCCATTTGACCAGACCCTGCTCAAGAGCCTCATCGAAGTCCATGGACTTCACGCCAGTGAACGTATCGGTCTCGGCAATAGCCTTAGAAATTGCATCGGCAGCCTCGCTAGTGATCTGGCAGCCGTCGGGGCCATAGGCCTTATAGCCGTTATAAGGCGCCGGATTATGACTAGCGGTCATGCAAATGCCACCGGAGCACTCAAGATCGCGGACAGCCCAAGATAGCGTAGGCACCGGGGAAATCTTAGGATACACAAGGGCGGTGACACCATTTGCCGCAAGAATAGCAGCAGTCGTCTTGACGAACAGTTCACCCTTATTGCGGCTATCGCGAGCGATGGCAACTGTCGGATGCTCAAAAGTCGCATTGAGATAGTCGGCGAAGCCCTGCGTTGCACGGCCGACCGTATAGATATTCATACGGTTGGTGCCAGCACCGATCGTGCCACGCAGGCCGGCGGTGCCGAAGGCAAGATCCTGGAAGAAGGCATCGGTGATGGCATCCTCGTCACCCTGCTCCTTCATCGTGTTGAGCTCGGTCAGCAGCTCATCATCCTTGACATTGGCAATCCAAGTATCAAGCAGCTCGTGAACATCTGCCATGTGCGTCCTTCCTTCATAATCAATAAAACGGCCCGCCTAAAACAGGTCAAGCGCAGTATCACGCTTAGGTAGATAGTAATCCATTGAGTGTGTGAGACTGTCAAGAGAACGGTGAACGTCTGAATAAGACGGCAGATGATATCGTTGTAAAAAATGTCATTTAGTTAAATTGCCTGAGAAACGAAAAAGGGGGAGGCCGCGAGGCCTCCCCCTTCTCAGTCCAAGCGCACGGCTCGGTGCCGTCCACCGGTCAGCGGCGCCCTGGCCTCCCACGGGC
>NZ_JBQKGN010000045.1:0-1876 GCF_052118785.1 Collinsella sp. LCP21S3_A9
TCTCTCCAGATGCGGGTCCTGTGCCGGCGATGGAGCCATGCTGCGGCCAGCGCCCGCAGGTCGGCACCCACACGCGCCCAACCCCTCCGATAGTCGTAGTAGCGGTGGGATGTGCATCTGCGCTCGTGGCACAGCGTCCACTCCTCATACCGACGCTCGACCTCGGGGGCGCCCCACTGGTGGATGACGACCTCGCACGGCACGGCGCCGCGCCCGCCGCCCACCTCATCCCCCCATATCTCGACGGCTCCGGTGTCACCGACGATGGTGCGCTGGATATGACCCCACGGACTGATGCTGGTCGTGACGCCGGTCACGACTCGCCCTCCGGCACGATCAGGCCCTCGTCGGGCAGTTCGGCGACGCGACTCTGGATCGCGGCACGCGTGGCCTCGTCGGCGTCCTGCCACAGGGCGCGCAGTTCGTCGCGGTCGGTGATCGCTGACACATCCACGGTCGGCGCAGGCTTTGCGAGTCGCAACGGCTCGACCAGGTACGCGGCCCGCTTCCCGCGCTTCTCTGTCAGCGCGAGGCGCAACGGCTGGGCGATGTCAGACAGGTGGCTGATCTTGATGCCGCCGACCCGCTCGCCGCCGAACTGCACGTCGGGGTCGCGGTACAGGGTGAGCGAGCGGCCCGCGTAGGCCGATGATTTCGTGCCCCACGCTGCGATGAGGACACGACGCATTGTTTTGCTTGGGCGGTAGGGCCGTCCTGGCATCTCGCGCAGGTGGATGTTCACGGGCTGCTCGCCGCCGGGCACCTGCACTCGGTCGACGGTGAACGTGCGCGGGCCGGTCAGCAGGTCCTCCGCGTTGAGCTGGTCGCTCTTCGGCGCGATCGAGTCGTCAATGTCCATCTCGTCACTCCTCTGTGATGTCGTCGTCGTATGCCCATGTGGGCGGGATGAGGGGCCTGATGTCGTGGCTGTATCCGGGCCACCTGCCGGTCTCGACACACTGGCGGTAGAGCGTGATCGCCTGCGCCATCTCACCTTCGCCGAGCGCCAGATAGGAGGGATCAACCTCCCACACGCTGACGAGGTAGGGTGCCGTCTTCTCCTGGGCGACGATGCGAAACGGCAGCAAATCGCCGGTCAACTCTCGGCGGAGGCGGCGATACCATGCGGCCTGTAGGTAGTAGCGGAATCGGTGGGCAGCGGCCAGGAAACCGCGCTCTGAGGCGTCGCGGGCGGTCTTGTAGTCAGCGGTCCACCCCGGATTCATGACATCTGCCCGGCCACGTAGCCATAGTCCGTCAATGCGGGCAAACATCGACTGCTCGCGCTCGCCTGCGAGGGTCTCGACAGCGGCGGGGTGGCGGTATACGACGCCCGCCATGTCCTCTGCGAGGCGCATCTCGGCGGGCAGCAGTGCCACCTGTCCAGATGCGTGGGCAGCGTCGCGCACCTCACGGGCAGCCTTGGTGCGCCACGACTCGGCGGCCACCTCGACCACGCGCTTGCCCTCGCCAAGAATGAGGGCATGGACGGCGCTACCGAGGTCGAGTGCCGCTGTGCGGGGTCTACCGTGCAGCTCGTGGTGCCGGAATCTCGCCGGGCCACCTTCTTCGAGGAGCGCCTTGGCGCGGCTAACGGACAGCGAGCCGTCGGGGATGGGGTCGGCGTGGTAGTCGGCGTCGGGGATGCCGTCATAGATGCCGGGTCGGGTGATGGTGGTAGGCATGTCAATGTCCCTGATCGGTGGGCAGCACTTCCGTCCCGATCCGCAGTCCGGCGCAGACCACGGGCGCGAGGATGACGACGATGGGCACGATGATGTCGAGCACGATGCGGCGGGTCATGACGCACCGCCGAGCGCGGCGAAGTCGATCCCGGCGGCACGCATCGGCTCGGTGAGCGTCGCGAAGTGGGGGG
>NZ_JBQKGN010000046.1:0-1765 GCF_052118785.1 Collinsella sp. LCP21S3_A9
CTGGCCCCGCAGTACTCTCGGCGCGATGGGGCTTAGCTTCCGGGTTCGGAACGGGACCGGGCGTGCCCCCCATGCTCTGGCCGCTGACCGGTGGGCGGCGCCCACCGTATCTTCGGTGTCCGGTGTCTCTCTCACGTGCCCTGGGGGCCGCATGGCGTATAGGGGAGGTGACTCGGGGGCATCCTCGTGCCCGGACCGCGCGTGAGCGCTGGGTCCCGCGGGCCGCGAGGTGCGGTTCCGGAAGAGCTCGGGCGATTAGTGCGGCTCGGCTGAGGCTGTCGCCAGCCTTGCACCTGCCGTCTATCGACCAGGTAGTCTACCTGGGCCCTTACCGGAAGGAGAACTAATCCCTGGAACGGCTTCCCGCTTAGATGCCTTCAGCGGTTATCCGCGCCGCACGCGGCTACCCGGCCGTGCCGTTGGTCGACAACCGGTTCACCGGAGGTGCGTCCACCCCGGTCCTCTCGTACTGGGGGCAGCCTCCATCGATTCTCCTGCGCCCACGGAGGATAGGGACCGAACTGTCTCACGACGTTCTGAACCCAGCTCGCGTACCGCTTTAAACGGCGAACAGCCGTACCCTTGGGACCTGCTCCAGCCCCAGGATGCGATGAGCCGACATCGAGGTGCCAAACCTTGCCGTCGATGTGGACTCTTGGGCAAGATCAGCCTGTTATCCCCGGAGTACCTTTTATCCGTTGAGCGACGGCCCACCCACTCGGGGCCGCCGGATCACTAGAGCCTGCTTTCGCACCTGCTCGGCTTGTGGGCCTCGCAGTCAAGCCCGCTTGTACTCTTGCATTCAAAAGGACGGTTGCCGACCGTCCCGAGCGGACCTTCGCGCGCCTCCGTTACCCTTTAGGAGGCGACCGCCCCAGTCAAACTGCCCGCCTGGCACGGTCCCCGAGCCGGTTGACGGCCTCGGGTTAGGACGCCGGTCGCGCGAGGGCAGTATTCCAAGGGCGGCTCCCCGGGGGCTGGCGCCTCCGGATCTTCGCCTCCTGCCTATCCTCTACACGCGGGACCAGCGGCCAATGCCAAGCTGCAGTGAAGGTTCACGGGGTCTTTCCGTCCTTCCGCGGGTAAGTCGCATCTTCACGACCAGTGCAATTTCACCGGGTCCATGGTCGAGACAGCGCCCAAGTCGTTGCGCCTTTCGTGCAGGTCGGAACTTACCCGACAAGGAATTTCGCTACCTTAGGACCGTTATAGTTACGGCCGCCGTTTACCGGGGCTTGGCTTCGGGGCTTCGCCTTGCGGCTAACTCCTCCGCGTGACCTTCCGGCACCGGGCAGGCGTCAGACCCTATACGTCGCCTTGCGGCTTCTGCAGAGTCCTGTGTTTTTGGTAAACAGTCGCTTGGGCCTCTCCACTGCGGCCCGCCTCCGCTCCCGGAGCAAGTCCGTTCACGTACGCGCGGGCACCCCTTCTCCCGAAGTTACGGGGCCATTGTGCCGAGTTCCTTGACCATGGTTGACCCGATCGCCTCGGTATGTTCTACCCACCCACCTGTGTCGGTTTGCGGTACGGGCGCGCACGCGCCTGCCTAGGGGTTTTTCTAGGGACCTCGGGCTCACTCGCTTCGCTTAAGTGCTTCGTCCGGAGCCTCGCCCTCGATGCGGACCGGATTTCCCTGGTCCGCGGGCCGCGCTCCATCACGGGGACGTCCAGAACCCCGCCGAGCCACCCCCATCCGTCGCCCCGTCGGTCGTAGCGCCGCGTGCGCGGTGCAGGAATGTCTGCCTGCTGCGCGTCGGCTACGCCT
>NZ_JBQKGN010000047.1:0-1758 GCF_052118785.1 Collinsella sp. LCP21S3_A9
TCTCTCTAAGAATGTATCTCCCTAGAAAGGAGGTGATCCAGCCGCACCTTCCGGTACGGCTACCTTGTTACGACTTCACCCCCCTCACCCTCCACACCTTCGGCGCCTCCCCCCTCTCGGTTGGGCCGGCGACTTCGGGTGCAGACGACTCGGGTGGTGTGACGGGCGGTGTGTACAAGGCCCGGGAACGCATTCACCGCGGCATGCTGATCCGCGATTACTAGCAACTCCGACTTCATGGGGGCGGGTTGCAGCCCCCAATCCGAACTGGGGCCGGCTTTCCGGGATCCGCTCCCCCTCGCGGGGTGGCATCCCTCTGTACCGGCCATTGTAGCACGTGTGCAGCCCAGGGCATAAGGGGCATGATGACTTGACGTCGTCCCCGCCCTCCTCCGCCTTGACGGCGGCGGTCCCGCGTGGGTTCCCGGCATCACCCGATGGCAACACGCGGCGGGGGTTGCGCTCGTTGCGGGACTTAACCCAACATCTCACGACACGAGCTGACGACAGCCATGCACCACCTGTATGGGCTCCTCTCGGCCACGGGGTCTCCCCCGCTTCACCCATATGTCAAGCCCTGGTAAGGTTCTTCGCGTTGCTTCGAATTAAGCCACATGCTCCGCTGCTTGTGCGGGCCCCCGTCAATTCCTTTGAGTTTTAGCCTTGCGGCCGTACTCCCCAGGCGGGACGCTTAATGCGTTGGCTGCGGCACGGGGGGATCGTCCCCCCACACCTAGCGTCCATCGTTTACGGCTGGGACTACCAGGGTATCTAATCCTGTTCGCTCCCCCAGCTTTCGCGCCTCAGCGTCGGTCTCGGCCCAGAGGGCCGCCTTCGCCACCGGTGTTCCACCCGATATCTGCGCATTCCACCGCTACACCGGGTGTTCCACCCTCCCCTACCGGACCCAAGCCGCGGAGGTTCCGGGGGCTTCGGGGGGTTGAGCCCCCCGCTTCGACCCCCGGCCTGCCGGGCCGCCTACGCGCGCTTTACGCCCAATGAATCCGGATAACGCTCGCCCCCTACGTATTACCGCGGCTGCTGGCACGTAGTTAGCCGGGGCTTCTTCTGCAGGTACAGTCTCGTCTCTTCCCTGCTGAAAGCGGTTTACGACCCGAAGGCCTCCGTCCCGCACGCGGCGTCGCTGCGTCAGGGTTGCCCCCATTGCGCAAGATTCCCCACTGCTGCCTCCCGTAGGAGTCTGGGCCGTGTCTCAGTCCCAATCTGGCCGGTCGGTCTCTCAACCCGGCTACCCGTTGTCGGCACGGTGGGCCGTCACCCCGCCGTCTACCTGATGGGCCGCGGAGCCATCCCCTCCCGTCGGGGCTTTAGCCCGGGCGCCATGCGGCACCCGGGGGTATCCGGTATTACCCGTCCTTTCGGGCGGCTATCCCGGGGGAGGGGGCAGGTTCTCCACGTGTTACTCAGCCGTTCGCCACTCGCTTCCACCCGGAGGTGGGTGCCGTTCGACTTGCATGTGTTAGGCGCGCCGCCAGCGTTCATCCTGAGCCAGGATCGAACTCTCCGTCCAAAGTAAATGGGCCTCGAGCCCGTCCGGTCCTCTCAGTCATCGCTGATCGGTTCCGTTCGATTCATATGGTTCTGTTTGATAGGAAAAGGAATTTCTCGGGGCCGCCTCTCGGCGGCCTTGCGAAAAACGAATCCAAGTCAGACCATTTCAAATGGTTCGATGTCTGCCCGGATGCGACACATCTGGTGTGTCCATCCTCGCAGTATCCGGTTCTCAAGGTGCACGCC
>NZ_JBQKGN010000048.1:0-1675 GCF_052118785.1 Collinsella sp. LCP21S3_A9
CCGGCCTCGCCTTAGCCCCCGACTGACCCTGGGAGGATTAGCCTTGCCCAGGAAACCTCGGGTTCACGGCGGACGAGTTACTCTCTCGTCTCTCGCTACTCATGCCAGCATTCTCACTCCCATGCGCTCCACCGTCGGTCGCCCTCCGGCTTCTCCGCCCATGGGAAGCTCCCCTACCGATTCTATAGATAAAATCCCGCCGCTTCGGTGTCCAGCTTAGCCCCGTGTATTGTCGGCGCATGTCCACTCGACCAGTGAGCTGTTACGCACTCTTTGAATGCATGGCTGCTTCTAAGCCAACATCCTGGTTGTCTGGGCGGACGCACATCCTTTGCCACTCGGCTGGAACTTGGGGACCTTAGCGGGCGGTCCGGGCTGTTTCCCTCTCGAGCACACAGCTTAGCCCACATGCTCTGACTGCCGCGCTCTGGGCCGCCGGCATTCGGAGTTCGGTTGGATTCGGTAGGCGGCGAAGCCCCCTCGTCCATCCGGTGCTCTACCTCCGGCGGTGAACGCGCGACGCTAGCCCTAAAGCTATTTCGGGGAGAACGAGATATCTCCGGGTTTGATTGGCCTTTCACCCCTATCCGCAGGTCATCGCCGCCGTTTTCAACCGACGTGCGTTCGGCCCTCCACGGGGTCTTACCCCCGCTTCAGCCTGCCCACGGATAGCTCACCCGGCTTCGCGTCCGCGGCGCGGGACTCAAGTCGCCCTGTTAAGGCTCGCTTTCGCTCCGGCTCCCTTTCGGTTAACCTCGCCCCGCGCCAGCGACTCGCTGGCTCATTCTACAAAAGGCACGCCGTCACACCCCGGAGGGTGCTCCGACTGCTCGTGGGCGCACGGTTTCAGGTACTGTTTCACTCCCCTCCCGGGGTGCTTTTCACCTTTCCCTCACGGTACTGGTGCGCTATCGGTCACAGGGTAGTACTCAGGCTTGGATGGTGGTCCACCCAGGTTCGGACCGGGTTTCACGTGCCCGGCCCTACTCAGGGACCGCGTCGCGCCGTCCGGTCTGGGTTCGCGTACGGGGCTGTCACCCGCTGCGGCCGGCCCTCCCATGCCGTTCCGCTCCCCAGCCGGACCTGCGCCCGGGGGCGGCAGCCCCCGGATGCGCGGCCCTGCAACCCCGCCGGCGGAACCCCTGCCGGGTACGCCCGCTCGACGGTTTGGCCATCGGTCCCCTTTCGCTCGCCGCTACTCGGGGAGTCTCGAGATTGATTTCCTCTCCTCCGGGTACTTAGATGTTTCAGTTCCCCGGGTTGTCCTCCCCCCGCCTATGTGTTCGGCGGGGGGATATCCGTACCTCTACGGATGGGTTCGCCCATTCGGAGACCCCCGGGTCGAAGGATGTGTGCTCCTCGCCGGGGATTATCGCAGCTTGCCGCGTCCTTCATCGGCTCCCTGTGCCAAGGCATCCGCCGTGCGCCCGTGGTATCTTGCGGGACCGCTCCGGGCCCGCGGGATATCCACGTGTCGCTAATGAAAATTAATCGATATCATGAATAGCGCTCTCATGTCGCAATTCGGGTATCTCATACCGCGGCACAGCGTGTTCCACTGTGCTCGCGATCAGATGCTCCTCACTCATCAATGAGTGAATTCCTCTTGTTTGGATCGGATGAATGATTGCTATCATTCTCTATTTAATCGCAGAAAAGAATCGAGTCTGGAAGA
>NZ_JBQKGN010000049.1:0-1603 GCF_052118785.1 Collinsella sp. LCP21S3_A9
CCTCCCGAGACGGACTGCTCGCCGTCGAGGAGGCCTTCGTGCTCCGGCCACCGCCGGCAGCCGGACACGACCACGACCCGACACCCCAGGAGGACCAGTGACCCCCACCGCCCAGCACGTCCGCCGCTGGCTCGCCGAGCTGGCAGACCTTGCCACCCTCCTCCCAACCGCGCTCATCACCAGATCGCCCGACGACACCCAGCGACGCACTGCACCCGGCAGTCGCCCACCAGTCCGACTCGATGTCATCCAGCTCCTCAACAACACGCTCGCGCAGGACGTGGCAGCCGGACGCGCCGAATGGATGGACCCCGACCGAGCAGGCCTCCTGCCCTACCTGTGGACCTGGTGCCGAGACATCGAGGCCGACGCCCTCGACGCAGGACTTGCCCCCGACGACCTGCCCGACACCGTGGCCGGATGCTGCTCATGGCTCGCCACCTGGCTCGACTTCGCCCAGACCCTGCCCCAGTGGGACGAGCTGGTGTGGGGCATCGAGCGCTGCTGGCGCAACACCCGGGCAGCCACCCGCGGCGTCCGCGACGACGACCCACCCCGACACGCCCGATGCAACCGCTGCCACATCGGCACCCTCACGCCATCAGGCGACGTGTGGACCTGCACCGACTGCGCCCGCATCATCTCCATCACCGCCGTCAGCCTCCCCGACGCTGCCCGCCTCACGGGCATACCCCTCCGCACACTCCAAGCATGGGCGGCCAGATCACTCCTCGATAGGGGCGTCGCAGACCCCGACGACCAGCGACGCACGCTGTATGACCTCGGGACCATCCGGCGTGTCGCAGCAGAAGCACAACTCAGATCGTCGTGATATGCTGCGCCTAGTTGCCCATCAGTGCGCCCTCGCACCGGTGGGCATTATGCATGTAGGGGGGCGACAGATGGGGACCTCTGACTGTGGCTGGTGCGAGCGATGCGGGTTACCCCTACGGCACGGCAAGGACGGGGCGCCGTGGTGTCCCGAGTGTGATCGGTGAGCGCGCATGTCTGCGCAGGTGACTGGTGGGGCCGCTGAGTGGGGCGGGAAGCGAGCACAGGATGCGCTCGCTCTCGTGCGCCGACATGGGCAGGCGGGCGACCTGCCATGCGTCATCTGCGGCATGCCGATCGACTACAGCCTGCGCCACCCACACAAGCAGGCGTGCACCGTGCAGCACATCAAGCCCCGAGCCACACATCCGCACCTGACCTGGGAGCAGAGCAACTGGGCACCAGCTCACGCCGATTGCAACACCGCGCAGGGATCGCGGATCGCTGTCGGTCTCGGTCTTGTGTCGCCTTGGTTGAGCTAGTCCCGACGAGCGGGAGTGAACGCCCACACGGCGCATCCCGCAGCGAAGGTCAAGCCAGCGAGTGAGACGAGAAGCGACCCGCCCTCAGTCAGGCTGTCAGTCATCCGTAGGCGGTCAGATGGCCACCATGTGGCCGTGACGTAGAGGCCGAGGAGGGCGCCCGACAGGGCTAGCAGGACACGGTACGCCCACTCGGCGGCGCTGCGATCAGACATGAGGTCAGTGTAGTCAAGCAAGGGTGCGCGGCGTTCGAACAAGCACCAGAAAAATATCGCACACATGATCTAATG
>NZ_JBQKGN010000050.1:0-1424 GCF_052118785.1 Collinsella sp. LCP21S3_A9
AGGCTCTGTTAGACCAGGATTGACATGCCGACCTGCCGGCTAACTCGCCGTCTCCTCGTCGGGCGCCGGCGTCTTGACCCTCATCTCGAACGGCATCCCGCCCTCTCGGACGAGCGCCCTGAGGAACGCGTTGACGGCGGTGGACATGGACAGGCCGAGCTCGTCCAGGATGGCCGTGGCCTCCCTCTTGACCTCCGGGTCGATGCGGATCGTCGTGGCCGGTATGTTCGACGGCATGGCCTCACCCCTCCTCGTGTATCGCGGTGCGACCATTCTACCGCCTCTATGCGGCGGGCGCGGCCCAGTAGTCCATGTAGGGCGGCTCCACGTTGAACATGTCGCGGACGCGGCTCCTGCAGACGCCGTGCGCGAGCTGCCGCGCGACCGTGCGCCCGGCGGCGCCGGAATCGGTCGCCATGAAGGTCCGGCACCACCTGAACCAGGCGAGGTAGGCGTCGAGGTGCTTCGTCGACACGCCCTTGAACGGCTCCATGAAGGCGCCGAGGAGCGAGTGGACGGTGTTGACCCGGTTGATGGTCCCCCCGGAGCGGTCCTTGGGGTCGTAGGCCGCGTGCGCGGCGACCTCGAGCTCGGCGAGGACGCCGACGTAGGCGGCCGCCCTGTCGGTCGCGACGACCGAGCCGGCCGCGATGCGGCCCCTCAGCGCGTCCATGGCGCGCTCCCTCGAAAGGGCGCCCCGCCCCGTGACCTCGAGGAACGTCTCGTTCGAGTCGTTCACGCCGGTCATGACGCAGATCCGCTCGCGCGACAGCCCGCGTCTGTGCACCTGCTTGCCGCGATGCCGGGAGGGGCGCGGCATCGTGAACGACCCCTTCGCGTGGTTGCCCTTGAACGACTCGGGGAAATAGGTCTCGTCGAGCTCGCAGCCGCAGCCCCGCTCGACCCTGAACGAGGGGGAGTAGGCCGAGAGGCACTCGATCAGCCTGTGGCGCATGGTGTAGGCGGTCTTGAGGCAGACGCGGCAGCGCCTCGCGCATTCGCGCAGGGGCAGCATGAGCACGAAGCACTCGGCGTAGGCCATCCAGGTCTCCTTCGGGAGCTTGCTCGTCCCCAGGATGCGCTCGCTGCCCATGCCGAAGGTCCTGCCGCAGCCCCGGCAGAGGTAGCGCTGCTCGCCGTTCTTCGATTTGCCCTTCTTCACGACCGCGGCGGACCCGCAGCGCGGGCAGCGTTCGATTTCGTAGGCGGAGCCGGCCGCGTCGTCGAACGCCGCCGCGCGGATCACGTCCCTGACGGACTCGATAGCGCGGCGGCGCTCGGTCTTGCTGAGGTTCGCCATGCCCTTCTTGAAGTTGAGGACCAGGTCTTCGGCGTTCATGCTGCCCCCATCATCGCGGTCTACGGGGTCAACGATATGGCACCGTGGGGACACATGTATGTCAATCCTGGTCTAACAGAGCCTT
>NZ_JBQKGN010000051.1:0-1362 GCF_052118785.1 Collinsella sp. LCP21S3_A9
GGTGACGCATAATTTCTTTCGCAAATTGACAACCGCATAGCGGAACACGGCCCATACCCCGTCATATGATTTCTAGCGACTAAACAACAAATCACCGACGAAGGGGGCACGGGCCGTGTCTGCGAACATCGTATCAGTCGACGAGGAGTCGCTGCGCAACGACATAAAGAATCTGGTGAGGAAGACCGTCGAGGAGACGCTCAACGCACTGCTCGACGAGGAGGCGTCCGAGCTCGTCGGGGCCGGGCGCTACGAGAGGACGGCGGGCCGGGAGGCCTACCGCAGCGGCCACTACACGAGGAGGCTCGTCACGGGCGCCGGGGAAGTCGAGCTCAGCGTGCCGAAGCTCCGCGGGGCGACCTTCCAGACGGCCGTCATCGAGCGCTACCGCAGGCGCGAGACCTCGGTCGAGGAGGCCATCGTCGAGATGTACCTGGCGGGCGTCTCAACCAGGAGGATCGAGGACGTCTCCGAGCTCCTGTGGGGAGCGCCGGTGTCCTCCGGCACCGTCTCCAACCTCAACGAGAGGGCCTTCGCGTCCATCGAGGCCTGGCGGCAGAGGCCGCTCGATGGCGGCTACCCCTACGTCTTCGTCGACGGCATCTACCTCAAGCGCAGCTGGGGAGGGTCCTACGAGAACGTGGCCGTGCTGGTCGCCATCGGCGTCAACTCCGCCGGCGACCGGGAGGTCATCGGCTGTTCCGAGGGGTACACCGAGTCCGCGGAGTCCTGGCGCGAGTTCTTCTCCTGGCTCAAGGGGCGCGGGCTCTCCGGCGTACGGCTCGTCACCGGCGACAAGTGCGCGGGGATGCTCGGTGCGCTCGAGGAGGTGTTCCCCGGGGCCCGCTACCAGCGCTGCACGGTGCATTTCTACCGCAACGTGCTGGGAAGGGTTCCCGTGACCAGGCGGAAGGCCGCGGCGCGCATGCTGAAGGCGATCCACGCGCAGGAATCGCGCGAGGCATGCGCCAGAAAGGCCGAGGAGGTGGCGGAGGAGCTGGAATCGATGAGGCTCGGGGCGGCCGCGAGGACGGTGCGCGACGGGTTCGCCGAGACGCTTGCCTACACGGAATTCCCACCGGAGCACTGGCGCCGGATCAGGACGAACAACGGGATCGAGCGCATCAACCGCGAGATCAGGAGGAGGACGAGGGTCGTCGGGACCTTCCCGGACGGCAATTCGGCTCTGATGTTGGTGACGGCGAGGCTGAAGTACATAGTGGAGCACGAGTGGGGCAAGAGGAGGTATCTGGACATGTCGAAGCTGGAGGAGATGGACGAGCTGAGGGGAAAGGCGGAGGGCTAGAAGAGGACGGGGCGGGAGACGACTAAATCAATTTGCGAAAGAATCTTGACGGTACC
>NZ_JBQKGN010000052.1:0-1315 GCF_052118785.1 Collinsella sp. LCP21S3_A9
CGGGTCATGACGCACCGCCGAGCGCGGCGAAGTCGATCCCGGCGGCACGCATCGGCTCGGTGAGCGTCGCGAAGTGGGGGGTGGAGATCATGTCGCGGACGACGACGGCCCATGCGGCGTCCCCTGCGGCGTCCCATGCGGCGTCCCATGCGGCGTCCCGTGCGGCGGACCATGCGGCGTACCGTGCGGCGATCTGCACCTGGTCATCGGTCAGGGTGGGCAGCAGCGCCAGATAGGCGACCACCTCACGGCCACACGGCCCGAGCGCCTGCCACGCGGGCAGCTCCCGCACCACACGCCACCCAGCGCACCCGACCTTGCGCATCGCCCCGGGCACCACATCGGCCAGCGGCTCCACCTCCAGCAGACGGCTCGGCCACCCCATGCCGGAACAGTCGGCAGGCTCGGTCGATGCGGCCAAATGCCCTGCCGGGTCATACCTGGGCTCACCTGAGGGCGACGGATGCCACACCTCCACACCCTCGACCGGCCCACGCTCAGCCACCCACCGGAAGCCGAGGTCGTACCACGACGTGCCGTCGGGGCGGATAGCCTTGTAGTACGTCATCACACCCACCTCCTCGCAGCGGCGTGCCAGTTGGTCGGCAAGTCGTGGTCGTAGATGCTGTAGTCATCCCAGTTGATCTCGCTCACGATGCCGTCACCTCGATTTGGGTGCTCTTCCCGGGGCGTCGGATCGCCATCTGGATGACGCTCCGTCCAACATCGCGGGCGAACTCGTCACTGGGTCTGATGCACGAGAATCCGTTGAGCCATAGGCGCTCGGGTGAATCGTCGTCCTGGTAAAGGTAGGCGTCGCCGTAGGGCCAAGTGTTCGCCTCGGCTATCGCGGTGACGGCCGCCTCGATGCGCTTGCGGGCCTCCCGCATGTCGGTGATGGCCTGATCGAGTTCGACTAGGTGGGCTAGTAGGTCGCTCACGATTCGTCACCCGCCTCGATCCGCTTGGCGCGCATGTCCGCCCCGGCGGTTCGTCCCTCGTCCCACGCCTCCGCCTTGGCCTGCCGGATGATGTCGGGCAGGACGGCGGAGAGGGCGAGGTCGGCCAGGTGTTGATCGTGAAGCTCGACCACGCCGCCCAGCTCGGACCAGTCACATCCCGCGCAGCGGATCGACCAGCTCGGCACATGAACATCAAAGTTGTGGCTCGCGATGGCCTCGGCGGCTCGCTCGCGCACCTCGTCGGTCAGGTATCGGTCGAGGTCACTCATCGTCATGCCTCCTCTTGCTGTGACGGGCGAGACTGCTGCCGTACGGGTCGGAGTCGTAGCGCTCGTGGGGGCACGGGCTGCCGT
>NZ_JBQKGN010000053.1:0-1255 GCF_052118785.1 Collinsella sp. LCP21S3_A9
GCTGGCGCCCTGCGCCGCGTCGTGGACCGCGACCAGCTCGCCCGCCACGGTGATGCGGATCTGCCCGCCCGGCATCGTCACCACCCTGGCCTTCCTCCCGATGCACCTGCGGGGCACCGACCACTGCCTGCCGGCGGCCCTGACGAGCATCGTCGGCGGCACCACCTGATCAGAGACGTCGCCGACCATCGATTCCAGCAGGGTCGCGTTGCCTATCGGCTGCAGGAACTCCTTCTCCCGCATGAATAGCGCCGAGGGCGGCAGCCCCGTCGTGTCGTTGGGCTCCGAGTTGCTCCTGGCCTCGATGCGCGCGATGGCCGCCAGCAGCCCGTCCAGGCCCACGAAGTCGCGATCGTAGGCCGAGAGCCTGTTCAGGAAGCGGTTGGCGGACTCGTCCTTCCCCTTGGTCTGGGGGGCGCCCGCCCGGCACAGCTGCAGGTCGAAGCCGGCCTCCTTGGCGAACCGCCACGCCCTCTCGTTCCTGACGCGCCGGCCCGTGGACATGTTGACCAGCGACGACATGTTGTCGGTGAGGCACTCCTGCGGCACGCCGCCCATGAACTTGAACGCGCCCAACAGGCAGGCCAGCAGGTCGTCCGTGGTCCGGGTGGCCGAGTAGGTGAACTTGTGGAGCCTCGAGTACCCCAGGGTCGCGGAGAACACGTTGAACTCGAAGACCTCGCCGTTGGCGTCCACCATGGTGATGCCCTCCTTCCAGTCGAACTGCATCTGGCGGCCCGGAGGGGTCTCGAAGCGGGGGTGCGCGTCCGGTGCGCGCAGCGCGCCGAACGCGATGCCGTTCTTCCTGCAGTACTCGGTGAAGGCGTTGTACCCCGGCAGGCGGGCGTCCGGGTGCCTGTGCAGCAGGAACTCGTGGACGGCCTTCTTCGTGATGCCGGGAAGCTCGGCTTTTGCCTCTATCACCTCCCGGAACGGGTCGAAGCCGCTGCCCCTCGACGCCCTGCCGTCGTCGAGGTCGCCGCCCGCTCGCCAGTATTTGGCCACGGTCTTGCGGCTCATCCCGTGCCTGCGGCCGATCTCGCTGAAGTTGGGCTTGGTGCCGGATTGCCTGTACATGCTCAACTCGCCCATAACGTTCCTTTCCATATCGTCCTCCTCTCGAAAGGTTACTCGAGGGGAGGGTACCTTCGTTGGCGCGGTTGGGCAAAATGCGTTGGCGCTGTTGGCACATCTATCTTGGTGCTATTGGATTTTTACGTTGGTGTAACTGGCCCTTTTTATATTGGCATTAACA
>NZ_JBQKGN010000054.1:0-1237 GCF_052118785.1 Collinsella sp. LCP21S3_A9
GACCGAGCCCGCATTGCCGGAGACGGACAGGCCAAGCTCGCACTCGTCCCCGAGCAGGGGCGACCCGCCGTCGGTAGCCTTCGCGGAGAGGCCGTCGAGGGAGAAGTCCTCCGACAGGCCAAACGTATTATTAGCAGAATCGACGAAAAGAGGAGGAGTGCCTTGATCTGTCGCAAAGGAATACGAAGCGGCCATAGGCAAAATCAAAAAAGAAACAAATATTGCAAGGATGAGCTTACGGCAAGCTGTCTTCATCGGAATCAGACATCCTAACAAACGAAGCTGTATAACTGAAATCTAAAGACGACTAGCGCTGAAGGGAAAATCGCATCGTTAGATCATTCTGTTAATAATCGCTGCGATTCTTTGGCCGTAACCATCGCCAGGGACAGCCCATAAACCATTGAGGTCTTCTAGACACGGAGCGATGCCCAGATATCCCCTATCAACAAGTATTTGATAACGAGGATCAACACAAACGTTGTTCAAGGGCAAACTGGTCGCATAGCCTTTTAAATGCTGAGATTGAGCAAGCAGCCCCTGATATACGTTGTCAAACCTTGCTCCACCGACCTGAGGACCAGTGGCCCCTAAGCCAGCAAAATTGCACTGGTCTGCGGATACCGAACCCCCAAACTGGAGCCATCCAGTCTCCAACATGGCTTGGGCAAACACGACTTCAGGTCTAACGCCTTCAGAGGAGGCAGCCAAAATTACCTGATTGCAGAACTCAGTAATGTTAGAAGCGCCCCTTTGCGAATAGACTTCAGAGGGATAGGCATGTCCAGTAGAAACATACAAACGAACCATGGAGTCAGCAGATGTCGAGAGCGCGCCCATAATTGACGTGCCGTCGACCGTCACCTTGCGGGTGAGGTGCTTGGCCTGCCCGCCGTCGATCACGTCGAGGTAGAGGGTGTACTCTCCGGGCTCGGAGGGGGTCCACTCGCAGGAGGCGGAGGAGCTGGGGCCGCCGACGGTGCCCCACTTGGCCCAGCCGCCCTTCTCCCAGACGAACTTGTACTTGAGGCCGTCGGTGTCGCCGGAGACCCTGGCCTGGAGCCTGAGCGGCTTGCCGGAGCGCGCCTCGCCGGAGACGTCGAGGCCGTCGACGCTGAAGCGGTCCTCGACCGTCACCTTGCGGGTGAGGTGCTTGGCCTGCCCGCCGTCGATCACGTCGAGGTAGAGGGTGTACTCTCCGGGCTCGGAGGGGGTCCACTCGCAGGAGGCGGAGGAG
>NZ_JBQKGN010000055.1:0-1196 GCF_052118785.1 Collinsella sp. LCP21S3_A9
CCGCTATGGAAATCTTATCAGACCCGACGCCGGACATGCTCGCTATGCCCCGTTTCGACGACGGCGCCATCGATATGCAGGAGCTGCTTCGCAGACTCGCCGAGCAGGTCGTGAACGCCGTGATGGACGCCGAGGCCGACCAGCTCTGCGGTGGCGGGGCGGACAGCCGAAACGGCTACCGCGAGAGGTCGCTCGCCACCTGCGTCGGCACGCTGACGCCGCGCATCCCCAAGCTGCGCTCCGGCAGCTTCTTCCCGGAGGACGTGCTCGAGCGCTACCAGCGCGTCGACCGCGCCCTCGTGGCCGCCGTGGCCGAGATGTACGCCACGGGCACGAGCACCCGCAAGGTGCAGAGGGTGGCCGAGAAGATGGGCGTCTCCAGGCTCTCGAAGGACCAGGTGAGCGCAATCGCCTCGAGCCTGGACGCAGACATCGAGGATCTGTGCGGAAGGCCGCTCGACGGCTCGCCGGTGCCCTACGTCTGGCTCGACGCGACCTACGTCAAGTGCCGCCGCGGGGGGCGCGTCGCCTCCACCGCCGTGGTCACCGCCATCGGCTGCGATGCGGGCGGTCGGGGGCGCGTCCTTGGCGTCGACGTGGTTGACACCGAGTCCTACGACTCGTGGCTCGCCTTCCTGCGGGCTATCCGCTCGCGCGGGGCGGCGGGCGTGCGGCTCGTCGTCTCGGACGCCCACCCGGGGCTCGTCCGGGCGCTCGGCGAGGTCTTCCAGGGCGCCGCGTGGCAGCGCTGCGCGGTCCACCTCATGCGCGACTGCATGCGCGAGGCCGGCTCCTGGCAGCTCAGGCGCCGCGTGGGCAGGATCGTGTCGCAGGTGTTCCGCGGGCGCGACGCCGCCACCGTGACGGCCATGTACCACGCGGCGTGCGACATGCTGGCGGGGTGCTGCCCCAGGGCGGCGGCGGTGCTGGAGGAGGCCGAGCCCGACGCGCTGGCCTACCTCGACTTCCCGCCGACCCACTGGAAGCGCCTGCGCACCAACAACGTGCAGGAGAGGACCAACCGAGAGATAAAGTGTTAGCGTCAATCTATTTTTCACCAGTTTCGCTAAACAGGCGCGCCGTTTGCGCAAAGGCGGTTTCACCGGTTGCGCTAACGTATTTTCACCGATTCCGGTCACGGCTTGACGGGGCCGTCCCTCGGCAGGTCCTTCAGCCTGTAGGACCTGCCGGTTATC
>NZ_JBQKGN010000056.1:0-1177 GCF_052118785.1 Collinsella sp. LCP21S3_A9
GGTTTTGATTTTACCGATTACGGCATGCCCGAGGGTTCCCGGCCTGGCCCCGTAAACCGGCATGGTTTTGAGATCGCCGGGTGGGCGGGGGCGCGATTGGTCCCGATAATGGGCCTGGTGCCGGCAGGATGGCCGTTGGGCGGATGGCGGCCCGCGCCGCGGAAGCGAAAAAACGGCGGTCGGCGGGACTCGAGATGTCCCAAGGGCGCCGGAGAGGGGGGGCGGCGGCCACGCCGCCGCCCGCGGGGCGCGCCCCGCGCGCCGGTTAGGGCACCGCGGGCCCCACGCTCCCGAGCCCCTCCCCCAAACCCCGCCCCGCAGCCGAAAGTTTTTTACGCAATTGTCCTTGCATCGGCGCGGGAGTTACCGTATAGTACTTCTTCGCACGGGGGCGTAGCTCAGCTGGGAGAGCGCTTGACTGGCAGTCAAGAGGTCAGGGGTTCGATCCCCCTCGTCTCCACCCGAGCATTAAATGAGGCTCCAACGCAAGTTGGGGCCTTTTTTCATATCAATCGTCCTACAGTTTATCTTTACCTAGTGGCTGTTGAAGTAAATCCATCCTAAATTGCAAATATGAATGAAATTAACGCCCTACGCCATTGCAGGCCAAAATAAGGCGTCAACGCAATGTAAAGAGGCCAGGCGTGTTGCCCGGCCTCGAAATACTCTGGTGGGCCCTCCGGGATTCGAACCCAGAACCCAGGGATTATGAGTCCCCTGCGCTAACCGTTGCGCCAAGAGCCCTTATGTACTGTGATAATAATTTCAACAATGGAAATTCATTTCCCATCGGGTTAAATCACGATTTGAAATACTACCATGCACAAGCATGTCGCACAACGCACGATCAAGCCATGTTTTTAACACCCGGTATTCCCTGACAATCAAGATGCATCACAAGAAATATCACTGGATGGGAATTGTTCAAGCCATTATCCCAAGACTGCAAATAGATTTAACCATCGGCGAACTGATGCCATTTCAAAACCATGCCGGATTACGGGGCTGGACCCGGACCGGCCGTCCATACCCTGCATCTCACGAAATTCGCAAGTCGTCTACCTGCGGTTTTGATTTTACCGATTACGGCATGCCCGAGGGTTCCCGGCCTGGCCCCGTAAACCGGCATGGTTTTGAGATCGCCGGGTGGGCGGGGGCGCGATTGGTCCCGATAATG
>NZ_JBQKGN010000057.1:0-1056 GCF_052118785.1 Collinsella sp. LCP21S3_A9
CCACATACCCCCGTGGGTATATCAGATGGTGTCTTCGGACAGAAGAGCGAGCTGTCGCTCGCGTCGCGTACCCTGGATCCACCAGGCACGTACCCCCGACGCCATAACCCAGGAGGTTCCCATGGCCAGCAAGTCCCTTTCGGCTGCCGCTCGAGGCGGAAGCCAGCTCGACATCCTGATCGCTGCCCGTGACCGGCTCACCGACGAGATCGACATCTGCGAGATCCCCAAGGACATCGTCGCCATGATGGGGCAGCTTCGCCTCATCTGCAAGGACATCGAGACCATGATCGACCGCGACGTCGCCGAGTCCGACCCCGCCGAAGAGGCTCTGGCTGCTGCCCTCGCCGCGCTGGAGGGCTGATTCGTGGCTGTCGCCACTCCCCGGCGCGCTGCCCCCGCGCCGCCCTACCCTCCGCCCCGCTTCGAGAAGATCCCCGAGCGTGATGGTTCCCTCGGCGCGGCGGCGACCGTCGTCGCCAACTCCGTCGGCCTCAGCCTCGACGGGCACCAGCAGCACGCCTTCGACGTCGGCATGTCCTACCGGCACGTCGAGGAGTCTGAGACTCACCTTGTGCTGCCCGGCCGCCCCCGCACCTGGGCCGCGACCCAGTTCGGCTTCATCGAGCCCCGCCAGAACGGCAAGAGCCGCTCCCTGCTGGCGCGACAGGTGGTCGGCATCCTGCTCCTCAATGAGCCCCACATCATCCACTCGGCTCACGAGGTCAAGACGGCCATGGAGTCGTTCTACTCGCTGAAGAACCTCACCACCGACTACGACATCCTCCGCAAGAGGGTAAAGCGGATCCACAGCACCAACGGCCGAGAGGGCATCGAGTTCTACGGCAGCGGCAAGGCTCGCATCACCCGTACGACCCGTGTTTCGTTCATGGCGCGGACCAAGGGCTCGGGGCGAGGCTTCTCCGCCTCCACGATCCTCCTGGATGAGGCTCAGGAGCTGGGCTTCGCCGTCCTCGCCGCCATCCTCCCCACGCTCTCGGCCATCCCGAACAGCCAGATGTGGATGTGCGGCACGCCGCCGTCACCCGAGATGAA
>NZ_JBQKGN010000058.1:0-862 GCF_052118785.1 Collinsella sp. LCP21S3_A9
GAAAAACGAATCCAAGTCAGACCATTTCAAATGGTTCGATGTCTGCCCGGATGCGACACATCTGGTGTGTCCATCCTCGCAGTATCCGGTTCTCAAGGTGCACGCCTGCGCGTCTCATCCGGTCCGACCGGGCCGCGCGGCAAGGAGATATATTGCCAGACCGGAGGGGCCCCGGGGGCGGGAATCACGCACTCCATATTTTGTTCACAAATAAACCAGAGGGCCCTGGAATCCGACAGGGTCTAATCGACGATCATATATCTCAGACAGACCGTATGACCTCGGTGTTCATGCTGTCCGATGTATACGTATCGGTTATATACCCAAACCAGAATTAAATAGCACCTAGGAGATAGATTGCGACGGTTCCCCCTATAAAGCCTTTACGCGACAAAGGACCCCGCCAGACAGCGCTGGAGCCCCATTAGTGTGCAATCCTAGCCGAAAGACGTGAAACGCGAGAAAAGATTGATTTGTAATCTAAATTGGCAGATCCATCTAGGAAATACGCAACCAGCCAAAGGAGCGTACCTAAGTGCGGACTGTAAAGAACGAGTCCCAAAAACAGGCCTCGAAAAGAATCAACCCACTTCATATGCTATTGCGACTTCAGAATAAAGAAATCAACTATCTAGAGCCACGGATCAATACAAACGCAAAAAAGGGGGAGGCCGCGAGGCCTCCCCCTTCTCAGTCCAAGCGCACGGCTCGGTGCCGTCCACCGGTCAGCGGCGCCCTGGCCTCCCACGGACTGGCCCCGCAGTACTCTCGGCGCGATGGGGCTTAGCTTCCGGGTTCGGAACGGGACCGGGCGTGCCCCCCATGCTCTGGCCGCTGACCGGTGGGCGGCGCCCACCGTATC
>NZ_JBQKGN010000059.1:0-842 GCF_052118785.1 Collinsella sp. LCP21S3_A9
CGCGGCGTCGTGGACGGCGACCTCCTCGCCGGCCATCCTCACCACGACCTGGCCGCCGGGCATCGCCACGACGCTCACGCGCCGGCCGATGCAGCGCCTGGGCACGGACCACTCCCTGCCGGCGGCCCTGACGAGCATGGTCGGCGGGACGGTCTGGACGCTCACGTCGCCCACCATCGACTCGAGGAGCCGGAGGTTCCCGATGGGCCGCAGGCACTCCTTCTCCCGCATGAACAGCGCGTCGGGCGGCAGGCCGGTGGTGCGGTTCGGCTCCGAGTTGGCCTGGGCCTCGACCCGGGCCACCGCCTCGGCGAGGCCGCTCCACCCGGTGAACTCGCCGCCGTAGGCGAGCAGGCGGTTCAGGAAGCGGTTGGCCGACTCGTCCTTGCCCTTGGTCTGCGGCGAGCGCGGCGCGCAGAGCCTGAGCTCGAAGCCGGCCTCCCGCGCGAACCGCCACGCCCTCTCCTGCCTGGTCCTCCTGCGGCCCGAGACGGTCACCAGGCACGACATGTTGTCCGTGATGCACTCCTCCGGGACGCCGCCGAGGCGGGTGAAGGTGGCGAGCAGGCAGGACAGCAGGTCGTCGAGCGTGCGGCTCCTGACCGGTATGAAGCGGTGCTTCCGGGAGTAGCCGAGCGTCGCGGTGAACACGCTGAACTCGAAGACCTCGCCCTCCGAGTCGACGAGCCTCATGCCCTCCTTCCAGTCGAACTGCAGCTGCCTGCCCGGGGGCGTCTCGAACCGCGGGTGCGGCTCGCGGCCGCCCGCGCCCCCGAAGGGCACGTCGCGGGCCCGGCACCAGGCGGTGAAGGCGCCGTACCCGGGCAGCCCCTCCCCGCGGC
>NZ_JBQKGN010000060.1:0-825 GCF_052118785.1 Collinsella sp. LCP21S3_A9
TGGTGGCAGATCCTGTCGGCGATGGCGCTGGCGGCCACCTCGTCGCCGAACACCTTCGCCCATCCCGTTATGCCAACGTTGGTGGTGATGATCGTGGACCGCTGCTCGTAGCGGGTGCTCACCAGCTGGAACAGCAGGTCGGCGCCGCCCTCGTCGATGTCCAGGTAGCCCAGCTCGTCGATGATGAGCAGCTTCGAGTGGGCGTAGTACTTCAGCCTCTTCTTGAGTATCCCCCTGGACTGGGCGTCCTTCAGGTCGTCCACGAGCCTGGCGCAGTCTATGAACCTCACCTCCTTGCCGGCCTTCACGGCCTCTATGCCGATCGCGGTGGCGAGGTGGGTCTTGCCCACGCCGGGGCTGCCCACCAGCAGCACGTTCTCGGCCCTGTCCACGAACCTCAGCGTCGCCAGCTCCTCAACCAGGGGCCTGGGCACGGAGGGCTGGAAGGACCAGTCGAAGTCCGCCAGCGTCTTCACGCACGGGAACCCCGACGAGCGTATCCGCAGCCTCGTGATCCTCTGCGTCCTGGCCTCCACCTCGACCTGCGTCATCTGCGCCACCGCGGAGCAGAAGTCCGCATCGCCCTCCGACACCATCCGCATGTAGTCGGGCAAAAGCGCCGACATCTCGTGCAGCCCCAGCGTCCCCAGGTTGTTCTGTGCCCTCACGTAGGGGCTGGCCTCGATCGCGGGATCCGCCATCACTTTCCTCCCATCCGCCCGAGCAGCTCCAGGTTCGCCCGCGCCTGCTCGCGTATGTCCTCGTCGGCCGCCCAGGCCTTATCCGCCATGGCCTCCACGTAGTGCTCTTCTGTATAATTGATCT
>NZ_JBQKGN010000061.1:0-816 GCF_052118785.1 Collinsella sp. LCP21S3_A9
AAGACGATATGAGAAAGCCATTTGGGTCGCCTCCCCCGCGGCGCAGCTTCTTTTCGCGGGCTCGGGATGCCACAATGGGCTTTGAGTATCGGCCCGTGCGGTAGCCCTTACCGCACCTGCGGGGAGGAGGCTTCCCATGCCCCATGTTACCTCCATCGGCCTGGACGTCCACGCGCGATCGGTCGCCGCCGCGGCGTTCAACCCCTTCACCGGCGAGGTGGTGCACCGTGACTTCGGGACGGACGCCGCCGAGATCGCGGAGTGGGCCCTCGGGTTCGAGGAGCCCAGGGCCTGCTACGAGAGCGGCCCCACCGGCTTCCACATGGCGCGCGAGCTGCGCGCGCTCGGCCTCGACTGCGCCGTGGCCGCCGTCTCCAAGATGCAGAGGCCGGCGGCGGACGCGCGCCGCAAGAACGACCGGCGCGACGCCGAGTTCATCGCCCGCATGCTCGCCACCCACAACATCGTGGAGGTCCCGCTGCCCGATGCGGCCGTCGAGGCCGCCCGGGACCTCGACCGCGCCCTCGACGACGCCACGGCGGAGTACCGCCGCGCCAGGCAGCGCCTCAACATGTTCCTGATCAGGCTGGGCCACGTCTGGGACGAGCGCAACGCCGACGGGACGAGGAAGGGATCCTGGACGCGCGCCCACTGGAGGTGGATATCCGGGATCAGGCTCGAGGGGCCCCAGCGCGACGTGCTCGAGTACTACGTCACGGCCGCGAGGTGCGCGGAGTCGGACCGCCGGCAGCTCGAGAAGAAGGTGCTCGCCCTCGCCCGGACCGACCGGTGGCGCCCGGCCGTCGAGGCGCTCTC
>NZ_JBQKGN010000062.1:0-732 GCF_052118785.1 Collinsella sp. LCP21S3_A9
GTTCCGTTAGCGCAGTTGGTGAAAGTGCGTTAGCGGGGTCGGCGAAAGCGCGTTAGCGCATTCGGCGAGATGCGTTTGCGAAAGTGGTCAATTTTAGATTAGCGCTAACACGGGCGAGCGCCCGGACGCCGACCTCGCGAACTCGACGCTGTCGGACGCGTGCTCCCGGCTGGCGCCCGGCGAGCGCCCCGTGATCCACTCCGACCGCGGCGTGCACTACCGCTGGCCGGGCTGGATATCGATATGCGAGCGGAACGGCCTGGTCAGGAGCATGTCGGCCAAGGGCTGCAGCCCCGACAACGCCGCGATGGAGGGCTTCTTCGGCCTGCTCAAGAAGGAGTTCTTCCACGGGAGGGACTGGTCCGGCTGGTCGCCCGGGGAGTTCATCGAGGCCCTCGGCGCGTGGATAGGGCGCTTCAACTCCGAGCGGGCAAGCGACGCGCTCGGTGGCGCGACACCGGACGACTACCGGTCGTCGCTGGGGATGGCCGCGATTTAGCGGTCCAGGAAATCGTCCGCAGTCCCCGTCCATTCTGGGATGTGACTTCCCGATGGGGGCCGATGCGGAAACTGCGTCCCGTTTCGGGTCGGGACTGCGGACGATTTCTTGGACCGTTACGCGGCCCTTCCCAGCGCGGCGCGGAACTCGGCCGGCGTGCGGCCGCCGAGCGCATCGCTGCGCCTCTCCGTATTGTATCGGCCGATCCAGCCCCCGAGCTCCTCGATGAAGCG
>NZ_JBQKGN010000063.1:0-638 GCF_052118785.1 Collinsella sp. LCP21S3_A9
GAGCGCTGCCGAAGGCTCGAGACCGAGGTGGCCTACCTAAAAAAATTGCGTGCCCTGGTCGAGAGGGACGGACTCTGACCAGGGCGAAGGTCGAGGCCGTGAGCGCCCTGCGCGAAGAGGGGTACGGGCTGGGGTGCCTGCTGGAGTGCGCCGGCCTGGCGAGGTCGAGCTACTACTACGCGCTGTCGCACCCGAAGGCTCCCACCAGGCCCGAGCTCTGGGAGGCCGCCGCCGAGATATTCTCGCGCACGGCCAACGGGTGCGGCCACAGGCAGATCGCCATGTGCCTGCGCGCCGAGCAGGGCGTGCGCATAGCCTACAAGACCGTGCTGAAGATGATGCGCGAGATGGGCATCAGCTGCGGGATCCGCCGCGAGACCGACTACCACAGGTACAACTCGTACAGGGGCAAGGTCGGAAAGACCTTCGAGAACGTCATCGGGCGCGACTTCGCCGCCGACGGGCCGTGGGAAAAGATGGGCACCGACGTCACCGAGTTCAAACAGCCCTGGGGCAAGGCCTACTTCGCGCCGGTCTACGACTTCGGCAGCAAGGAGATCGTCGCCTGGTCCACGTCGCTGCACCCCAACATGGCTCAGCAGCACGAGCTGCTCGACCAGCTCGTGTCCAAGAAGCCC
>NZ_JBQKGN010000064.1:0-596 GCF_052118785.1 Collinsella sp. LCP21S3_A9
AGTGGCACAGCGTGGGCGGCGTGTGCAGGCGCGTCTACGCCGAGCTGGAGGCCGCGCGCGGCGCCTCGAGGTTCGACGGCGTGCGCCGCATCGGCATCGACGAGACGTCGTACAAGAAGGGCCACAAGTACGTCACGGTGGTCGTCGACCACGACCGCGGCTGCCTCATCTGGGCGCACGAGGGCACCGGCAAGGACGTGCTCAACCTGTTCCTCGACGAGCTCACGCGCGAGCAGAGGCGCGCCATAGAGGTGGTGACCGCCGACGGCGCGAGGTGGATAAGGCAGCTGGTCAAGCGCCGCTGCCCCAACGCGAGGTGGGTCATGGACCCCTTCCACGTGGTCCAGTGGATGAACGACGCGCTCGACGCCGTGCGCTGCGAGGAGTGGAACGCCGCCAGGGCCGCCGCCAGGGCCGCCAGGCCCAGGCCCGAGGGCAAGCGCGGCAGGCCTGCCAAAGGCGAGCTGCCGCCCGAGGAGGTCAGGGCGCTCGAGGAGGAGGCGGCCTCCATCAAGGGCAGCCGCTACGCGCTCGTGAAGAACCCCGAGGACCTCACCGACGGCCAGAGGGCGAGGCTCGAGGCGCTCAAGAAGAGG
>NZ_JBQKGN010000065.1:0-585 GCF_052118785.1 Collinsella sp. LCP21S3_A9
ATGAGGAGGAAGAGGAGGCCCTACAGCTCCTATGCGGGCGAGCCGACGCCGGCCCCGCCGAACCTCGTGCGCCGCGACTTCCGCTCGGCCCTGCCGAACTTCCTGTGGCTCACCGACATCACCGAGTTCAGGCTGCCCTCCGGCAGGAAGGTCTACCTGTCGGCCATCAGGGACTGCTTCGACTCCTCGGTCGTGGCGTGGAGGGCCGGCGAGAGACCGGACGCCGCGCTCGCCAACTCGACGCTCGAGGACGCCTGCGCGCTGCTCGCGCCCGGCGAGCGCCCCGTCATCCACTCCGACCGCGGCGGCCACTACCGCTGGCCCGGCTGGATCTCGATCTGCGAGGGGCACGGCCTCGCCAGGAGCATGTCCGCCAAGGGCTGCAGCCCGGACAACGCGGCGATGGAGGGCTTCTTCGGCCTGCTCAAGAGGGAGTTCTGGCACGGCAGGGACTGGTCGGGCTGGACCCCTGCCCGCTTCATCGAGGAGCTCGGGGGCTGGATCGGCCGATACAATACGGAGAGGCGCAGCGATGCGCTCGGCGGCCGCACGCCGGCCGAGTTCCGCGCCGCGCTGGGAAGGGCC
>NZ_JBQKGN010000066.1:0-540 GCF_052118785.1 Collinsella sp. LCP21S3_A9
GACGCGCGTCGAGGTCGCCGCCCGGGAGGTCAGGATCACCAACCAGCGCATACGGTCGTCGGGGTTCCCCTACGTCAAGGGGCTGGCGGACTTCGACTGGGACTTCCAGCCGTCGGTCCCGCGCGCCGAGATCGAGGAGCTCGCGACCCTGAGGTTCGTCGAGCGGGCCGAGAACGTCCTGTTCGTGGGGAGCCCCGGCGTGGGCAAGACGCACCTCGCCGTCGCGCTGGGCATCGAGGCGGTCAGGGCGGGGCGCGAGGTCAGGTTCGTGGACTGCGCCCGGCTCGTCGAGGACCTGGAGGACGCCTCGTCGCGCGGCATCCTCAAGAAGAGGCTCAGGTACTACGCCCACTCGAGGCTGCTGATCATCGACGAGCTCGGCTACCTCGACGTCGGCAGCGCGGGCGCGGACCTGCTGTTCCAGCTGATATCGACGCGCTACGAGCAGCGCTCGACGATCATCACCACCAACGTGGGGATCAGCGGCTGGGGCAGGGTGTTCGGGGACGACGTGGCGGCGAGCGCGATCGCGGACAGGGT
>NZ_JBQKGN010000067.1:0-539 GCF_052118785.1 Collinsella sp. LCP21S3_A9
GAGGCGGTCGGTGGTCAGCACGGACAGGATCCACGGCGACACGATGACGCGGAAGTCGTCGTCCAGGCCCGGGATCGCGTACTCGGCGGTGTCGATGATGACGTAGTCCTCGTCGCCGGTCACGCCGCTGGTGAGGAAGGCGCGGACGCGCTCGTCGAGGGCGCGGCACTCGTCCTCGCCCATGAACAGGAACACCGGGACGCCGGGCTCGAGCAGCTCGAGCGTGCCGTGGAAGAAGTCGTGCGAGGTGATGTGGCGGATGCGCTTCCACTGCATCTCCTCGAGCAGGCACATGGAGTACAGGATGGTCTCGCCCCAGAGGGCCCCCGAGCCGATGAACATGGTGTAGTCGGCCAGCGCGTACTTCCTGGCGATCTCCTCGGCGCGCGGCTCGAAGCGCTTGCGGATGTCGAGCAAGTCCTTCCAGACGTCCTTCGTCTGCTCGATGAACAGGTCGAACTTGGGGAAGCAGCCGCGGCGGTTGAGCAGGCGCAGGCCGAAGCAGTCGGCGAGGTAGTAGCCCTTCTCGCAGCCGCCGG
>NZ_JBQKGN010000068.1:0-477 GCF_052118785.1 Collinsella sp. LCP21S3_A9
GTCCTGGAGGTTCTCGCGCAGGTCATTGAGCGCGTCCACGGCGGTGTCAACGATGGCCACCTGCTCCTCACTGAGGACGTCGAGGGCGGCTGAGCCGTCCAGCATTGCGGTGGCACTCCCGATCCTGTGGATCGACTCAGCGAGTTGCGCGATGCGCTGGACCCGGTGCTGGTCGGGGGTGGTCATGCCGCTGCTCCCACGAGCCGATCCTCAGCGCGGGCGATGATCACCGACACGGGGACGCCCACGACGGCCGCCAGCGTGTCTAGTTCGGCCACCGTGAAAGGTGAGCCTCCGGAGAGACGGCGAGTGAGCGTGGTTCGCGGTATCCCGGTCCTGTCAGCGACGCCCAGTACGGTGAGACCGGCGTCGGTCATCGCCTCCGAGACCACGACTGCGGTCATCTCGGTGACCGTTCGGGGTGGTTTGGTGTCCATATGGTCACCCTATGACACAGGGAACGGTGACGCAACCCCT
>NZ_JBQKGN010000069.1:0-415 GCF_052118785.1 Collinsella sp. LCP21S3_A9
GACCCGAACCAGCGCCCACGGTGGCGGGTCGGCATGTACCGCTGCCGCCCCTGCGAGGTGTTGCAGCAGGTGCAGAGCAAGCACATCAAGGCCCTCGAAGCGGCCAACCATGACCAGCCAGTCCCTACCGGCCATCTCCAGTGGTTCGCGTTCGAACACCCCGAAGGGAGGCCCTGATGGCTGATCGCAACGTCAAGGTCATTCTCGCGGCCTCCGTGGAGGGATTCACGGCGGCGATGGGGCGCGCGAAGGCGTCGGTTGAGACGCTGGGTGCTGCGACCGCGAAGGCGTCACAGACGGAGGGGTGGCGTCGCGCAGGTACCGCCATGATCGGGCTGGGCGTAGCCGCCATGGCTGGGGTCGCGATGGCCGTCCGCGCCTCAGCGTCGTTCGAGCAGTCCATGGCGGAGGTTGC
>NZ_JBQKGN010000070.1:0-413 GCF_052118785.1 Collinsella sp. LCP21S3_A9
TTTCTTTACGCTCGCGCCTCGACCGAGGTTCGAATCCATGCATGGCTTCCAAAAAAGAAAAGCCCCCGTTGCCGGGAGCTTTAAAGTCAATTGGTGCGGCGTATAGGATTCGAACCTATGACGTTCTGATTCGTAGTCAGACCCTCTATCCAGCTGAGGTAACGCCGCAACGCACGGATTATTATGCACGCGAGGCCCCGACGGGTCAAGCGACAATTTGAAAAAATTTTACGATGTGGTGATTATGCTGCTTGCGCCTCGACCGAGGTTCGAATCCATGCATGGCTTCCAAAAAAGAAAAGCCCCGTTGCCGGGAGCTTTAAAGTCAATTGGTGCGGCGTATAGGATTCCGCGCATCCGCTTCGCGGATCCGCACCGGCTTCGCCCGCCTGCCGGCGCGCTCGCCCGCTCGC
>NZ_JBQKGN010000071.1:0-408 GCF_052118785.1 Collinsella sp. LCP21S3_A9
GAGCCACAGGAAGTTCGGCAGGGCCGAGCGGAAGTCGCGGCGCACGAGGTTCGGCGGGGCCGGCGTCGGCTCGCCCGCATAGGAGCTGTAGGGCCTCCTCTTCCTCCTCATTGTTAGCGTCAATCTATTTTTCACCAGTTTCGCTAAACAGGCGCGCCGTTCGCGCAAAGGCGGTTTCACCGGTTGCGCTAACGTATTTTCACCGATTCCGGTCACGGCTCGACGGGGCCGTCCCTCGGCAGGTCCTTCAGCCTGTAGGACCTGCCGGTTATCTTGACCAGGTGGCAGTGGTGGCATACCCTGTCCGCGATCGCGCTCGCCGCCACGTCGTCCCCGAACACCCTGCCCCAGCCGCTGATCCCCACGTTGGTGGTGATGATCGTCGAGCGCTGCTCGTAGCGCGTCGAT
>NZ_JBQKGN010000072.1:0-363 GCF_052118785.1 Collinsella sp. LCP21S3_A9
TCGCGATCAGATGCTCCTCACTCATCAATGAGTGAATTCCTCTTGTTTGGATCGGATGAATGATTGCTATCATTCTCTATTTAATCGCAGAAAAGAATCGAGTCTGGAAGATGATACTCTTCCATCTCTCTCCTATCGCTATGCGGCTCTCAAGGTACGCGGGTGCGACCCCGGGGACCGGGTGCTGCGGGGACGTATCCGGGCCAGACATCCACCGGACGGGCTCCTGCCCCTATTCGAGTTAAAGTGTTCTCTCTCTAAGAATGTATCTCCCTAGAAAGGAGGTGATCCAGCCGCACCTTCCGGTACGGCTACCTTGTTACGACTTCACCCCCCTCACCCTCCACACCTTCGGCGCCTCCC
>NZ_JBQKGN010000073.1:0-363 GCF_052118785.1 Collinsella sp. LCP21S3_A9
TGTTCTACTGCGACCCCAGGCGCAGCGACCAGAAGGGCGCCTGCGAGCGCAACCACGTCGAGATCAGGAAGCTGCTGCCCAAGGGCGCCGGAATCAGGTTCGACCGGCTCGTCCCGGCCGACCTGGCGCTGGCCATGTCGCACGTGAACTCCGAGCCCCGCGGCGCGCTCGGCTTCGCGATGTTAGCGCTAATCTAAAATTGACCACTTTCGCAAACGCATCTCGCCGAATGCGCTAACGCGCTTTCGCCGGCCCCGCTAACGCACTTTCACCAACTGCGCTAACGGAACTATGCTCCGATCGGGTATCCGACCCGGGAGGAGCGGGATATGGAGCGAAACGTAATGGGAGAGCTGAACGTCT
>NZ_JBQKGN010000074.1:0-362 GCF_052118785.1 Collinsella sp. LCP21S3_A9
GGGAGGCGCCGAAGGTGTGGAGGGTGAGGGGGGTGAAGTCGTAACAAGGTAGCCGTACCGGAAGGTGCGGCTGGATCACCTCCTTTCTAGGGAGATACATTCTTAGAGAGATCAACTTAACTCGAATGGAGGGCAGGAGCCCGTCCGGTGGATGTCTGGCCAGGATACGTCCCCGCAGCACCCGGTCCCCGGGGTCGCACCCGCGTACCTTGAGAGCCGCATAGCGATAGGAGAGAGATGGAAGAGTATCCTCTTCCAGACTCGATTCTTTTCTGCGATTAAATAGAGAATGATAGCAATCATTCATCCGATCCAAACAAGAGGAATTCACTCATTGATGAGTGAGGAGCATCTGATCGCGA
>NZ_JBQKGN010000075.1:0-327 GCF_052118785.1 Collinsella sp. LCP21S3_A9
GAGCCTCGACGGGATGTCGAACAGGGAGAAGACCCTGGTGATAGACCGCCTGAGGCCGTGCGGGAAGTGGTCCTTGAGAGAACTCACGAGTTCCTTGGGGATATCAAAGAGCTCCTATGAGTACCAGCGCCGCGCGATCGCGAGGCCCGACCGGCGCGCGCCCCTGCGCGCGCTCGTGCGCAGGATCTTCACCGAGGACGGCGAGGGGGCGCGGGGGTACCGCTTCGTGACGGCGCGCCTGCGCGAGCTCGACGAGCCCGTGCGCGCCTCGGAGAAGGTCGTCCTCCGCATCATGCGCGAGGAGGGCCTGGTCCCCAGGTGGATGAG
>NZ_JBQKGN010000076.1:0-327 GCF_052118785.1 Collinsella sp. LCP21S3_A9
CCGTCGAGGGGGCCCGGGAGGACTCCGCCTGCCTGCTCACGCTGCTGCACCGCCCCAGCAGGCTCCAGCTCGCGCTGCCGCTGGAGGAGAAGACCGCCGGGTGCGTCGCGGACGCCCTGGAGGGCGTCCGGGCCATCCTCGGCGCCGACGGGACGCGCCGCGTGTTCCGCGCCGTCCTCACCGACAACGGCGCCGAGTTCTCCGACGAGGCGGCGATCGCGGCGCTGCTCGGCGAGGGGCCGGGCGAGACGAGGCTGTTCTACTGCGACCCCAGGCGCAGCGACCAGAAGGGCGCCTGCGAGCGCAACCACGTCGAGATCAGGAAGC
>NZ_JBQKGN010000077.1:0-317 GCF_052118785.1 Collinsella sp. LCP21S3_A9
CGCACGTGAACTCCGAGCCCCGCGGCGCGCTCGGCTTCGCGACGCCCGCGCGCGCCTTCAGGGCGATGCTCGGGGAGGACGCGGCGGCGCTGCTGGACGCCTACGGCGTGGAGGACGTGCCGCTCGGCGATCTCGACCTGACGCCGGGGCTCATCGAGAGGGCGCGCGCAGAGAGGGGCGATGCCCCGCTGGCCTAGCCTAGAAGAAAAAACGGAATAGACGGACCGACCGTCCGGCTGAGTCTGGGAAGAGGTGCCGGGCGGCGGGCGGAGCATGGCCACCGGACCCATCGAAACACATCTCCACCATTCCTTCAA
>NZ_JBQKGN010000078.1:0-306 GCF_052118785.1 Collinsella sp. LCP21S3_A9
CGGACCCCCTGTAGACGTTCAGCTCTCCCATTACGTTTCGCTCCATATCCCGCTCCTCCCGGGTCGGATACCCGATCGGAGCATAGTTCCGTTAGCGCAGTTGGTGAAAGTACGTTAGCGGGGTCGGCGAAAGCGCGTTAGCGCATTCGGCGAGATGCGTTTGCGAAAGTGGTCAATTTTAGATTAGCGCTAACAGAGAGCGCCTCGACGGCCGGGCGCCACCGGTCGGTCCGGGCGAGGGCGAGCACCTTCTTCTCGAGCTGCCGGCGGTCCGACTCCGCGCACCTCGCGGCCGTGACGTAGTAC